>JAYVRH010000145.1:0-2288 GCA_043776495.1 Cyclobacteriaceae bacterium | reverse complement strand
CCTACAATACTCACAAAACCGGCTTTATGTGATGAATTCATGTGTTTGTAGACACAAACTTACGAACGATTTACCTTCCAGCCCCAGAAAGGATTAATCACCAAACAAAGGCATTATGAAAACGCGGCTGTTGTGGCTTGTTTTAATAGTAATTATGGGTTCCTGCATGAGCCAATCTTGTCCCACCTATGACGGATTAAAAGGACGCTCTGCCTCTATGGCAAGCAGTAAAAAATCAAAATCGGCGAAAATCCCTTCACCTTATTATAGAGTGACCAAACAGGCGGAAAAGGATTAGAGTTTTTCCACGCCAGCGCCAGTTCAGACATGGCTGGATCATTTGTTCTACCTTTTTTCAACATATCCGGGGCCGCACATTGGTTACTCACAGGAAAAAGGCTGGGGTAATATATTACGTCCTGGCCAGCATAAAGCCAGTTCCTGTTGTGGTGCTTTGGTCGGGACGTTATCGAATCTTGAAAAAGGGAATATAAAACCCGGGATACCCGATCAGGATGATTATCAGGGTGGTGGACTCAATCAGTTTGATTTGGCCAATAGTGAGAAGATCCTCAGTTCAGCCAACCGCCTTGCCAAGTTGACAAAATTCACCAACGAGGAGGCTGAAGCAAAGATCAAACGCATGAAAATTCGAAAAGAGGATGCTTTCCTCCCCAAGCTGATTCAACCAGGTGTTTGAAACGACATCCCTGAAATCAGCTAACTGAAAACAGGGATACCCGCCTCAAGCACCTTCACAGTAAAATCGAAATGAGTTTCGTTTGGTGTGTTGACAACCACAAGGTCAATATGGGGATCGGCAAGAATGTTTTCCAGGTTCCTGACCACGTTGATATCCGGGTAATGTTCTTTCGAGGAATCCGATTTTCTTTGGAGTACTGCCTTCAGCCTGAAGCCTGGATGGACCGCCAGGAGGGGAGCGTGAAATATTTCGCCCGACATACCATAAGATAGGAGGGCGGTGGTGATGGGTTGATGGGAATCCATAGAATTATTAAGAACCTAAAGATGCACTGAGAATTCCTATGCTACAACCGCGCCTTCCCATTCTCCAGGCTCCTTCCTGTCGGATTGTGGGCCTGCGGTCGATTTTTACACAACCTGAAAGAAAACCCCGTGGACACAAAGAAGTTATTCTTCTCATCCTGCAGGCTTTCCCCGCAAGATAAATCGACCTGAAATTTCGGTGCAAGCAAATAGGTGAAGCCTCCATCGAAACCCTGTTCACCGGGCCAGGAATTAGGAACAAAGTCAAAATATTCAACGAACAATCCGAGGCGTTCTGTCGGCAGGTAGTTGTAGCAGAAAGAAGCAGTGAACATCGGCTTATTCAAATTGTAGTCCCAGACGTATCCAATGTTATAATTAATTGCTGTGTTGGGATAGAAATCATTTTGAAACAGGAGAAGTGCGTCATATCCAAGGGTTTTGGTTGTGGAAGACTGCCCTACAGGTACAATCAAATCTAGCAGCACATCCATTTCTGGAATCCATCGATTTTGTTTGATCACATGTGATTTAAGCCCTGTCGAAATAGAAGAAATTCCAATAAAAGATCCATCCGTCTGACCCAGAATTTGCCGCAGGGCAATCCTCCCTTCAATGCGTTTTGTTATTCCCGTTCGGAAAAGTGCCGTAGGCATATTATAGAAAATCCCACTGGATCGATTGAAATAGTCAAACCCTACTTCGAACTGATACATGCCTTGGGGAACCGTAAAGGGCGTATCGGCAATGCCTGGTCGATCAACGGTCAACTCGTTAAGGTTGTTTTGCGAGAAGGCAATGGTAACAATCAAATTAAGTATTAAGAAGGTCCAGGACTTTCTCATAACAGGAGAGGCTTTGGATTTGAAAAAAAATTGATTATTTAGATTGACGATCAATCCTCACGATGGCATTGCGCCACCATGAAAAAGTTCAAATAATCAATGAGCCCAATGTGACAAACAATCTTGTCGGGTGTATTGAGGAGAAAACCTTTTGAAGGTAGTACTGATACTTTGCGTGATGCCCCATCGAGAAGACAAGGATACTCGTATCGTAAAATGAATGATAGCCACGAGCCCGTGGCTGACCCGCAATACTGATCTTGATTGTTCTTCGGAATTCTTGGGTTCCATCATCGGTATCTTCCGTTAACTGAGTTTTCGTTTCTGAGCCTGAACTGAAATTGAAATCGTTTGATGAAGAGTATCCGGCAGAATACAATACAAGTGAGATGAGAAAAACAGAGAAAATCTTAATCTTCACTTTATAAATCTAAA
>JAYVRH010000144.1:0-7451 GCA_043776495.1 Cyclobacteriaceae bacterium | reverse complement strand
TTATCCGGGTTCTGATAATAAATCTTATTTGTGAGTGCAATGTTAGAGAGACCACCCATATACCTGAGGTCGGCATATAGAAAGTCTTTACCGATTTTATATTTTATCCCGCCCCCAACAATCCAAGATCGATTAAACAAATTCCTCTGATACGTCACATCTTCACTTGGCCCTTCGGCCACCAATTGTGTTCCCGCGGTTATTGGTTTGTTGTCAACAAATAAGAAGTCATTCTTTGCAGAAGCAAGGTAGTTAATGGCAAACCCCAGGTAACCAAATGGTCGAATTTTTTTATCTCGATTATCCGCATATTTTAAATATAACGGGACATCAAACCAGGACTGAATTCCCGTCACCGTTCCTTCATCACTTCCGGCAATTCCAGAAATAATACGTTTGTAAGAACGTGATGAAAAATTGATTTCAGTGCATAGGCTTAGGTTATCGTTTATGTTCCAATCAATCCCTGCGCCAACCTGTAAACCCAACCGCAACAATTTTTGGTGGGAAACCTCATATGGTTCTGTCGAAATAGAGTAGATGCTGTGGAAGAAACTGGTATTCCCACCAGCCCTGAAATGAGGCGTAAATATAGGGGTGGCCGTAAATTTTTTGCTGAGATATACAATGTCGATTGGATCTCTCTTTTCGTCAGCTACATATTCCGGATCAGCTTCAAGCAATTTCAAATAGCTGTCCTCTGCCGCGATTGGATCGTCAATGATCAGATATGTTTGACACAATATAAGGTATGCACGCACCCTTTGCTCTGACGAGAAGGCGCGGCTCTGCAAACATTTCTGCAGAATCGATGGGATTGAGTAGAAGTGCCCGGCACTGAACTCAGACTCCGCATGACTCAACGTCTGATCGGGATCGCATTCGTTACTCTGAGCTAGTAATTGAAACGTGCAGAATATGATGAAAATGCCGGCAATTAATTTTCGTGAAGTATTGTTCATCAAAAGTCACTTATCAATAAAGTTTTGCACGTCGATTCATATCCAATACCGTTACCTACATATATCTCCCATTCCTCTTTGGACATATTGCGTTTCAATTTAGGGCATATCTGTTCAGCAAGCACTTTCGGATCCGTTTGCCAAACCCGTATTTCTCCATTGTTGCAAGAAGCCAGCAAGTAATCCGAACCTTTGGTGAATGCCAACCTCCAGATATTACTATTGTTAATGTCCATCACGACGGGTAAGTCTTCCTCTTCATGGTCGACAACCCACATCTGTAATTTCCTATCATAACCTGCACTAGCCAACAAAAGGCCGTCAGGACTAAACTCTACATCTGATACGCCTGCATTATGCCCCCCCAGCTCTTTTAACGATTCCATGGTAGCGTAATTAAATATTTTTACTGAACCCTTCGTTTGAGGCTTCTCCTTGTTAGTCTTGTCAATGAACTCGGTACCATATGCAAGTATTGACTTCGTCGGATGGAAAGCAACTGAAAGCACTCTTATCTGATTGATCGATTCATCAAATTTCAAACTATAAGTGTTGTCATTTAAATTCAGCATAATCAATTGACCAGAAGCAGCGATACCTGCCATGAAGTTTCCATCAGAGCTGATATCAATTGATTTTAAGTCATAGGGTAAGGTGGTTAATATTCTTCCCTGCCCTGTTAAGTGATTGGTGAATCGAACGGTGCGGTCGGAACCAACAGAAATAAATCCTGAATTGTCAGGTAAGAATTTTATGTCTTTTACAAATCCGCGATGCCCCTTCACTATTCCAGGTTTCTCCCCAGGCTGATCCAATTGAAAAATTTGAAGAGATGATGAATCGCTGCCATTGATAAGGTATTTTTCATCCCCACTGAGCGCCAATACCTTATTCGGAAATGGATTGAAATCAACAAGCTGGTCAGCCGTTAGATTCAAATAGTCTCCTTTAAATATTCTTCCATCATTTCCTGTCGTATAGAAGGTGCTTCCTGTTTTTGATACCGCCAATGCGAACATCTTATTCTTCAGGTTGCCTGGTACTTTGATTTGATTATAGTTAAAGTTCTCTGAAAGCTTGGCAATGGAATAGTAAAGACCTCTGAAGACATAAGGATTGTATTTATTACCGCCATACTGCGAATGATAAAGATAACCCTGCATCGCAAGAAGGCCAGCAAGGTCTTTGTCATCCATAGTAACTGATTTTGCTTCCATTGATTGTGCAACGGATAAATAAAGCAGTCGGTTTGCGCGGTCACGTTCACTTCTTGCCACGATTGTTTGCTGTACAGCAACCTCTCTTGCTTCTCTTTCTTTTCCTTGAGCAGCAATGGCCAAACTTTCCTGCCGTAGGGCCTCTTGAAATTGCTCTTCGGCATATGCCTGAGCTTTTTGAGCAGCAACCAGGGCGTCAGCAAGTTGAGCATTGGCACTCTCAACCTCTTTTTGTCTTTGCTTTGCCAAGGTCGTTTGCTGCTCCGCAATGTCGCGTTGCCTATCGGCCTCCACTTTCGCCTCAATTGCATTTTTTTCATTATTAACAGCAATATCGCGTTGTTTGCCAGCTTCGAGGGTTTGAGTTAATCCATAAATCATGAAAAGAATTGCAATGACTGCGGCAGTACCCAACACAATGGAAGTAAGACGAGCCCGTCGCAACATTCTACGTTGCAACATTTCCTGGTTCTTAAGCTCGGCTTCATAGGTAATGCGACTTGTATCCAGGAAAACAATCGCACGTTCAAAGGCTACATCATACCGTTGTGCCCAAACCCGGGTTGGCTTTTGCTTTTTTTGCCAATTAAGTGCGAGCTGCAAATCGGGAGGACGCCAAAGACCGGCCTTTCCAGTCTGGTAAAGTGCGGCAGCATTTGATACCCTTCTATACAATTGTGCTGACTCGAATTCTTCTTCCACCCAGTTTGAAAGGCGTGTCCAAATTCGCATCAAACTCTCATGAGAAAGCTCAATCGAGGTCGCCCCTGTTAATGTGACATGGCCACCCGGCATCAGGAATGAGCGGCCGGTTCTTCGGAAGCATTCCACCACCTTTATTACATCTTCTTCTGTTGCACCAACAAGTTCCGAAACTAGTTTTATCTTGGCTGGTCTTCTGAGGCCTTGATTCTCCTGATTCTTTTCCGTAATACTTTTGAATAATACTTCAGCTATTTCTTTCTCATTCGAACTCAATTCATCGTATGCCTCGTTGGCATGAAGAGAAAGTGCCTGACTTATTTTGCCTATGGCATTGTAATGGCGCAAATCGAGCGGCTCGCCCGGCTCCCTGTTGGCTACCCAGTAATCCCATGTTCGCATCAGGGCATGCTGCATAATTGGCAATTGGTCTTGATGATCACCAATATCACTAAGAAGTTTTTTTACCAACCTAGGGCTAATCTTTCCGCCTCCAACCGCCACAGGCCCTTCGATGGCCAATCTCTTTTGAGCGCGGCCCATTTGTGGAACGAGGTAGTTACTTTCATTGATCATTTGTGTGAGCCCTGGAAAAACAGAACATTCACCTATGAAATCCGAACGCATGTTCAACGAAACATACGTTGGTGTATCCGTCTGGCGGACTGCATTAAGAATAAGGTTTACAAACTGAAATGATTCGTTATTTGAGTCCTCACTAGACTCCCGATAGCGAAGTAACTCTTCAAACTGATCAACAAGAAAAAATACGTTTTCATGTTCCGTCCTCTGCAGGTATTTGGAAACTTCCACCAATCCATGCGGGCCGCTTCGTAATACGGATTTAATGATTGCTTGCTGGATTGGTTTATCCTGAGATTTAATTCGGCCAATCGCTTCCAGATGGTTAACAATTGCGTCACTTAGATTTGAAATCGGAGAACTCCCGGGGCGCGTGGTTATGATTTGCCAATTTGGACCCGTCTGGGTCATGAAGCCTCCATAAAGCACGGGTACCAACCCGCAATTCATTAAGCTAGACTTGCCACTTCCCGAATAGCCCAACACCGTTACCGATCGATGCTGGGAGAGTTTCAAAAGAATCTCATCCACTTGGCCTTCACGACCAAAGAAAAGGTGAGATTCTTCCAGGCTAAAAGGGCGCAATCCAGGGAAAGGATTGGCACCTAAAGGCGCTAAACCCTCTTCTTGTTGATTGCTTTCCTCAACCAATTCTCCCGCTTGTACGGAATAATTCAGCATTTTGACATTGTCCAATCAGAAAATTAACCAAAAATTAGCAGCCAACCCAAATGTTTAAAAAATTGTAATAATTGAGGCTATTTGGCAGCTTAGCTAAAAAAATCAATGAAAATTACTAGAATTTAGACATATTCCAAAACCCTGTTTGCGAGCTTGACATTTTCGGCAAGAAGTTCATATAACTGGTCCTTATTAATTCTAAGAAATATCGCTCTCTCCCTAGCCAATAAAATATTCGATTTCACAAACCCGGGCAAGGAAAGCATCTCTGCAATAAATTGTCCCTGTCTGAACTTTGTCTTGAATTCTCCGCTCTTATGATAATCGATTTCTCCTTGGTATAGAATATAGAAATTGTTGTTGACCATTTCATCCAATGAAATGGTAGTATTCTCGAGCAGTAAATTTTCTTCTGCAATATCGGCTAAGAACGATAAGCTAAGACCGGATATATCTTTAAATATTTCCATCGAGCTTAAGAAAATGATTTTGTCAAAAACCATGAGCTTGACAAATCCCTCGTCCATTTTGATTACCAAATCAAGTTCTTTTTCAATTTCTGGTCCCAACCTCACCACATTGATTTCATAAGAAGTGGGATCAATTTCGTTCAATGCCCAAGCCGCCATTTCCCGAATCAATTTATCAGGATTAAATAATTGTGCGATCAGGTCAAGGGTAAACTCCTCGATTTTAAGAAGTCCGATCTGACGGAGAACACAGGCTTTCGTCCAACGGTTTGTTTGAGTAAAATCGCGGTTGACTAAAAACTTGAGAACGAGTTTTTCATCCAATTCGATCCTTGGATAAAATATCTCAAGTTTCTTTATCCGGTCCTGTTCAGAAACCTCATCCAGGACAGGAATGACCCATTGCTTTAATTGTTCGGACAAAAAGACATCCAGCAGTTCAATGGCGAAAGCAGTCCCTTCCACGGTTCCACTCTCTATATTTTCTTTCACTAATTGAATTGACCGGGTATCATACAACATCGCCATCAACATATACACATGATCAATGTCGCTGGCTATTTCACTACGCAAAGCTTCCTTTACTTGCTTTGCAAAACCTTCATTGCCAATCTCTGCTATGGCACAAAGGTTCCAACTGATATCACCAATGTCATTTTCAATGGCATACTTGATTCGAGAGATCTGGGAAATCCCCGCCTTAAAGCCAGAATCTCCCATGGCTAATAAAACTTTTGAAACGACCACCTTGTCGGGATAGTCAATCTTATTCCAAAGTAGATCTTTCCCTCGCTGGCCGCCAATCCTACCTATTATTTGAACAATACGAATCAAGGTCTGGCTACTTTGACCAGTTCGGTAAAACGCACTATCCAACAAGCTGAGTGCCTTACCTCCAATCATCACCATTGCATTCATTGCCTGATTGCTGAAAATGGGATTGTTCAGATTTTCAATCAAAGCCAAAATCACTTCATTATTATGCTTCTTGATTGCAGTCTTGATCGCAGTGTTTCTAACAATAGGCTCTGCATCGTTCAAGAGTTCAATCAAAAAAGAGGTATTCTCTTCGGAGGAGGCATGCATCAAAAGTTCGGCAGCATATTGCCGATCCCCGGGTTCTGTTGAGCGCGTAAGGCGCAAAATTCTTGATTTTGTGATGTCACCTCCACTATTAATAATTTGTTCCAACTCGCTCTTTGTCAGGAGGTTTTTATTTGAAACATCCAATTTACTTTTATCAAAACTGATCACATACCGATCTGACACAGAGAGCCCTTTCATTTCGTTTATTTTGCGTTGAGCATACTCATGGGTCCCTTCTTCTTCGTTTCGAAATAAGGCATTAACCCAGGTGCTTATATTTGTTGGGTTGATCTTCTCCAGTAATTTGTATGCAAAAACAGCCACCCCTGGCTTCTCATTTGACAGCCTTGCCTCCAATTTTTGAGTGATATGTCCATATCCTATTTCCAGCTTGTCAGCAGATGTCTCCGCAGACTCCAGCTTAGATTTGATCTTTGTTTTGTATCCGGCATACAACTTCCGAATCACCAGAAAATAAAATACCGCCAACAGACTTAATAAAATTGGCATCCATAGTATCTTAAAAAAAGGAATGGAAGCGAAAACAAATATGAGTAACCCTGCCGTGAAGCGCCCAGTTTCATTCACCACTCCCTCTACTTTGGATTGAATGCCAAACCGGTAGCGATTGTCAATCGGCGTGAACAACAATTTAAACATCGGATTTTCTAATGAATCTCTGATCATGTTATTAAAGAGCCTGATCAATGCAACAAATAGAAAGAAATAAATAAAAGTATTCGGAGCCATTTCAGGCGTATATCCAAAAACCAGGCCTGTAACGCTCGCGCTGATCGCAAATACTCCCATCACAATGGGCAGCAACATAAGGGCGATCCGAATTCCGTAGTTGCTTATGATCTTGTCATTAACGAATGTCTGCATGATGAAACTAAGCCCATAGATGGTCGCATTGAAATAGGCAAGGAAATTGGTAAGCTCTCTTTGATTAGGGTACTGCACCTTGATCAACTCCTGGAAAGTGAACTGCCCAAAAATCAAGGTTACCATCGAAATAATTAAGAACACAGACAAGAGTTTTGTGTAGGGATCTGTAAGCACTTTTACCATGCTGGTCTCTTTTTTGACTGTAATGTCAAAATCCTTTGGATCATTCTTAATCAAGGGAAATTTGACAGAGATGACAATAAAGAGAACCGCAGACACAATGACGCTTACGCAAGAGACTATTAGGTAGCTATCTGTTGAAGGGAAGATGAAAGCAGTAAGTGGTATAAAAAAGTTTGCAAGGATCACTGCGATCAATTGCCCCGTATCAATCCAGCTGATGATTCTTTTGGATTGTTTGAAGTTGAACAGCCTTCCGAAAATTCCCCAATAGCTCAGAAACAAAATGGCCGTAATCGGACCCGTCATGCAAAACATGAAGAAAATAATAGGACTTCTATATTCTTCTGGGCCGTAGTGATATCCAATGTAAAAGAACGTGGTGATTGCTACCACAAACAGGATCGAAATTGTCGTCAGGTTTGAAAACTTGATTTTGTTTTGGGCAAAAGAAAATAACAAGGTGGCAAGGATCCCCAGGAAGCCCGATACGAGAAAAGCCTTATTCAGTTCATTTCCCAGGTTATTCAAAAACAGAGACTCCGCAACAACACTGTAGGTCGCAAAGAAAATGCCCATGAAGAACCCAGCCCCAAGCATTAACATTACCTGCACCCGTTCTTCAGGACGCACATTTAAGAAATCAAGTAATGACTTAAACATGGCAGAAAGTTACAGGATCA
>JAYVRH010000143.1:0-2291 GCA_043776495.1 Cyclobacteriaceae bacterium | reverse complement strand
AGCCGAGAATGGGATTTGAACCCACGACCTGCTGATTACGAATCAGCTGCTCTACCCCTGAGCTACCTCGGCTTAAAATACACCTTCGATTTCAATGCGGTGTCAATAGTCAATTCTATTTTTGATCTCTATGAGTAGGCAGTAGCCAATAACAGTAGGCAAAGCGTTGCCAATTGATGATTGCCTACTGCCTACTTCTAATTCCGGAGGGCCATAATATTCTTAACTTAAGACTAGCTATTAACGCCTGCTTGTCCTCCATTCGTGTAAAAGTATAATTAATTGCAAAAAGTATAACTTGAAGCGAAGTTATGATATCAAAAAAGTGCAAGTATGCCATTCATGCGCTCATTTACCTGGCTGAACGCTATCAGCAAGGCCCTGTCCACATACAGGATATCGCTGAACAGCAGCACATTCCCAAGAAGTTTTTAGAGGCCATCCTGCTTGAAATGCGCAATGCCAAAATACTGCACAGTAAAAAGGGCAAGGGTGGAGGTTATTATCTATACAAACGGCCTGAAGATGTTAACCTGGTTGAGATTATCCGTCTCATGGATGGAGCAATCGCAATGCTGCCCTGCGTTTCCCTTAATTATTATGAGCCTTGTGAGGGATGCCACGACGAAGTTACCTGTGGAATCCGGGATGCCTTCACTGGCGTCCGTGATGAAACTCTGAAATTGCTTTCCAAAAGCACCCTCGCCCAGATTGTGAAAAGGCAGAAGGAGCTGGGTAAATGAAAATGCTCATAAATCTACTAAGTTGATAGACTTTAGGTCTATATTTGGCGCCAAACCAAAAAGCAACCCATTATGGCAGTTCGATTAGGAGACATCGCACCTGATTTTCAGGCGCAAACAACAGAAGGAACCATTCAATTTCATAAATGGCTAGGGGATGGATGGGGAGTACTTTTTTCTCACCCTGCTGACTTTACTCCTGTTTGCACCACAGAGTTGGGGGCCGTAGCTAAGCTTCGGGCTGAGTTTGACAAGAGAAACGTGAAAGTCATGGCGCTGAGTGTTGATCCTTTGGAATCACATGAGAAGTGGATCGGTGACATCAATGAAACCCAAAACACCAAAGTAAACTTTCCGATCATTGCGGATCCAAAGTTTGAAGTAGCGAATTTGTATGACATGGTACATCCTCAGGTAAGTGACAAATTCACGGTGCGGTCGGTTTTCGTCATAGGGCCCGACAAGAAAGTGAAGCTCACCATTACCTATCCTGCAGCTACCGGGAGGAATTTTGACGAAATTCTGCGCGTGATTGATAGTTTACAACTTACAGCAAAATACAGCGTGGCAACCCCGGCCAACTGGAAACATGGTGAAGACGTCATTATCACCACGGCTGTGAAAGATGAAGACATTGCCGGCAAATTCCCGAAAGGATATAAACGGATAAAGCCTTATTTGAGAACTACCCCTCAGCCGAATCTTTAATTCTTTGAAATTATTGTTTAAAGACCTCCTGGACAGAGGTCTTTTTTATTTCCATGGACTTCATATTTGAGTAATACGCGTAAATTTGCTACTCATTTTTCCTCCATGACGCCTCTGCATAAAGAAAGCCCAATGAATGAACTCCCTGTAATGCAGGAAGGCGAAGGCATTATGCTGTTTTATCCTCATGTTCCTCAAAAGGCAATTGAGGCTGTCACAGAAGTTTTGAAAAGCAGATGGATCGGCCAGGGACCTCGTGTGGCCCAATTTGAAAAAGAGTTCGAAGAAAAATTTGCTGGTGGGGGTAAAGCGCTTGCCGTGGGTTCAGGTACCGATGCGCTTCACCTCGCCTACATACTTGCAGGTCTTAAAGACGGGGATGAAGTCATCACCCCGGTATTTACGTGTACCGCTACAACAATACCTTTTCTTTATATGGGTGTGGTGTTCCGCTTTGCGGACGTAGATCCGAAAACACTCAATATCAATGTGGACCATGTACGTGAATTGGTCAACGAAAAAACGAAGGCCATCGTTTGTGTTCACTATGGCGGCTTGCCATGTGATATGGATGAATTGCTGGCGATTGCACAAGAGTACAACATACCTCTCATTGAAGATGCAGCCCATGCCCTGGGTGCTACTTATAAAGGAAAGCAGATTGGAGAAATTTCTCCTTTTACCATGTTTTCTTTTCAAGCCATAAAAACGATTACTACCGGTGATGGAGGAATGCTGATAGTGAAAGATCATTCGATCGTACCGAAAGCAGAGCGCATAAGATGGTTTGGCATCGACCGATCCAACAAGCAAAAAGGGAATTGGGAAAATGATATCTGG
>JAYVRH010000142.1:0-2294 GCA_043776495.1 Cyclobacteriaceae bacterium | reverse complement strand
TCAAATACATGATTCCATCCATGACCAAGGGAGTTGTTTCAATACCTCTGGTAGTTTCCAAATTTAGACTCCAGGCCAGACCGAGGCGGCCTATATTTTCCTGGGTTATTTGATTCAAAGTGCTAAACCTGTCTTCAGCATAATTTTTTCCGTAGGAAACCCAATTCTCTGGATGGTCGTCCGCATGGACCAGATAATCATCATTTACCAAATCGGTAACCTTCTTAATATGTTCTTCAGTGCCCGGTTTTGGCTTTGAACATTGGGTTAACGCAGCCGTTGCACAAAAAAGCAAAACGTAGTAAATCCGGAGTTTTAGTGTCGTTTTCATTTTGATGAGGTAGGGTTTGGTCAAAAACAATTTAACCATAATTTTTGACTTCGTAATTTTCAGTTTCGATAATGAAACTGAACCGATTACGAGAACCGCAACATCATCTGCAAGTCACCATTTCATCAAAAGATTTGCTTCAACCAATCTCTGATCCTTGGATTAAAGTCTTCAATTTCCTCCCAATGAAAAGCATGTGCACTATTTTCATAAAGATGAAGCTGGGCATTCGGTATGGCAGATGCAACTTCTTTGGCCATCCAGGGCGGCGTGAATATATCTTTCTTGCCTCCAATGACAAGGCATGGTTTCGTAATTTTTGCCAATTGATCAAAAACATTATGATCCATACACGCTGCTGCCTGTGATTCCAACGCCTGTAGCGACTGGGGATTGGGGTCGGTCAGGGAATCTTGTTGCCCTTTGATCATCTCTTCATGAAGCAGATCATTGTCCCAACTTGATTTTGAAAAAATTAGCAACTGGATGTATCGTGTAAATTCATTGGCTGGCAGTTGTGCCTTAATGGCAACGATATGCTGGAAGATTGCTTTGGCTGTTCGATCACAACGGGCCCATGGGCACATCAACACAGCGGCCTGTATCCTCTTGGGATCACGAAGGCAGAGTTGTTGAGCGATGGTGCTACCCATTGAAACTCCGACCACCTTAGCCTTGGAGATCTCAAGAACGCCCATCAACCCGATGTAGTCGTCGGCCATCTGCGCGGTTGTATAAGGACCTTTTGGCTTATCGGAGTTCCCGACCCCGCGGTTGTCAGCAACGATGCATCTGTAATCTTTCTCCCAAAACGTGACGTGTTTTTCCCACACGCTGCCGGGAGCTGTAATTCCCATGATGAGCAGCAGAGGCTCACCTTTGCCACGCTCTTCATAGTACAAGTTTATTCCGTTGACCTTCGCGTAAGGCATATCAACTTATTTGAGAGCGGGTAACAATGTTTCGCGAATCCACCGCCCATCGTGGAGGGTTACTCCATCCGGGTCGGCCAACGCTTCTTTCCCTTCATCCTCGCAGATGATCCAGCCAGGAAAGTGAATGTCTTTCAACCATTGCGTGATCTCCTGAAAATTCACCTTTCCTTTTCCCATGAGGGCAAATTCGTGATTCTCACTCCAGTCCTTGAAATGAACGAGGTTAATCAATGGAGCGTATTCCTTCATTTTTTGCAACGGATCCATATCTCCATTAATGATGTGCCCTACATCAGGCGTCCAACCACAAACGTTTGGATCTAGGGTTTCCAATAAAAACTTATAATCTTCTTCTGTACGGGCGATGGAATTTTCAGGAGAATTAGGATGAAAGGTACAAGGCACGCCTTTATCATTGGCCCTTTTTGAAACTTCGTTCACATGATTGATAAGCCTTTGCCTGCGTTCGATCAACTCATGCCTTCCGCTCGGTACCTGAACAAGACAGCACAAAGAATTTGGGAAGCACTTTAGCAACTCGATTGTCTGGTCTGCTTCCAAGCGTTCTTGCTCCGTTTCTTTACGATCATTCCAGCTTAACGCAAGCGCGATGGCGGCCAATTCAACGTGATGCTTCTTAAGTTTTTCAGCTAATTTGACCGGGTCGCTCAACTCTCCCATCCAAAAATGAATGGGTTCAATGCCTGCAAAGCCGGCACGACCAGTCACTTCGATCATGTGTCCAAGTTTTCCCTGGTGCGTGATTCCGTTGTTATTCATGAACCATGTGTAACACTCGGCGCCAAATTGAAAAGGAATAATAGGTGTCATAGCAGTGATCTTGTTGAAAGTATTTACTTAGTGTGATGGGTAAGCATAAGGCTAATGAACAGGATTTTAGATTTATTTCAAATCAAAATCGGATGGTTTCAAGCCTTTCTTAAATTTATCAAACCCAAACATAATTGGCTCATAAGCCCCCACGGTTTGCGCATTGCATTTTTCTGGAATTAGGTTCTCCATACCCA
>JAYVRH010000141.1:0-7466 GCA_043776495.1 Cyclobacteriaceae bacterium | reverse complement strand
ATGGAGCCGAACTGAAAAACAATATCAAGGAATATTGGTGGCAGTTTATGACCCGGTTGCATGCCAATATTGTGGGAATTGATTCTGCCATTTTCATGCACCCTACAATCTGGAAGGCCTCTGGCCACGTCGACGCCTTCAACGATCCAATGATGGACAACAAGGATTCCAAGAAACGCTACCGCGCCGATGTGCTGGTGGAGGACGCCATTGGAAAAATGGAAGAAAAGATTGAAAAAGAAATTGAGAAGGCTGCCAAGAGATTTGGCGACACCTTTGATAAAACAATGTTTGCAGCCACCAACCCACGCGTTCTTGAGTACCAAAAAAAGATAGAAGAGACAAATGCGCGCCTTAAGGAGGCTATGGGAAGCAATGACATGAGTGCCATGAAGCAGTTGGTGCTTGACCTTGAAATTTCAGATCCTGTTTCAGGTACCAAGAACTGGACAGACGTGCGACAATTCAATCTGATGTTCTCCACGGAAATGGGCTCCATCGCTGAGGAAGCCAATAAAATTTATTTACGGCCTGAAACTGCTCAGGGTATTTTCGTCAACTTCCTCAATGTGCAGAAAACAGGCCGGATGAAAATTCCTTTCGGGATCGCGCAAATAGGGAAGGCCTTTAGGAATGAAATCGTGGCACGTCAGTTCATCTTCCGGATGCGGGAGTTTGAACAAATGGAAATGCAGTTTTTTGTAAAGCCGGGAGAAGAGATGAAGTGGTATGAATTCTGGAAAGAGAAGCGGATGAAATGGCATCAGGCCTTGGGATTTGGGAATGAAAATTATCGCTTTCACAATCATTTGAACCTGGCACACTACGCCAACGCTGCTTGTGATATTCAGTTTAACTTTCCCATGGGCTTCAAAGAACTGGAAGGAATTCATTCCCGTACGGATTTTGACTTGAAGAGTCATGAGAAATTTTCCGGAAAAAAATTGCAATACTTCGATCCTGAAGACAATCAAAATTATATCCCTTATGTCGTTGAAACTTCAGTGGGATTGGACAGAATGTTTCTTTCAGTTCTTTCATCTGCCTACACAGAGGAAAAATTAGAGGATGGTAGCGATCGTGTCGTATTAAGGATACCACCTGCACTGGCCCCCAATAATGTGGCCATCCTGCCATTGATGAAGAAGGACGGGCTTCCCGAGAAAGCGGAAGCCATCATGAATGACCTTAAGTTTGATTTTCGCTGCTATTATGAAGACAAGGACACCATTGGCAAGCGTTACCGAAGGATGGATGCCATTGGCACACCCTTTTGTGTGACCATCGACCACCAAACCCTGCAAGATGATACGGTCACCATCCGTTACCGGGATACGATGAAGCAGGACCGTTTGAACATCACGGCGCTCAGGTCAGTCTTGCAAGAGCCTTGTTCCATTTCTTCTATTTTGAAAACGCTGTAAGCCCGGTGTGTTCGGGATCTTTTGCTGCGAACCTTTAGTAATTAGCTAATTTTAATCTCCTACATGCTTATGGTCGGTGTTGTCACCGGACTATTTGCCCTGTATCAAATAAATAATCTTACCTTTACCGTCAGTAAGGGGTGCCTTAATATCACGGGCTGAGATTATACCCATAGAACCTGATGCCGGTAATTCGGACGAAGGGAGGCAAGGTTAAACATTTAGCGTGCGCATTCCCCGATGCGCGCCAGGTTTAAACCAGAAAAAACAAAATGCTAAAGTTATTTTTTGCAGCATTACTGCTCACCCTTTCATGCTATGCACAAGCTCAATACTCAATCATAGGCTCCGTTCGGGATACAAAAACCAACCGGGTGTTGGCTGGGGCCACCATTCAGGTTGATGAAAACAGGACTTCCAGGGTAGCGGATGAATTCGGTTTTTTTCGTTTTGACAAATTGGAGGCAGGCGAGCACCAGCTGCTGGTCAGGTTTCTGGGGTTCCAAAAGAAATCAGAGACAGTAAATCTTCAAGATGACATGAAAATGGACATTCTACTGGAGGAAGCATCCACGATGACAGATGAAGTATTGATTGTGGCCACACGGGCAAATGAAAAAACCCCGACGACGTTCATGAATATCAGCAGCCAAACAATCCAAAAACAAAATTTCGGACAGGACCTCCCCCTCATTCTAAATTGGACACCTTCTGTAGTCACTACGTCCGATGCAGGTGCTGGGATAGGCTATACAGGCATTCGCATTCGCGGAAGCGATGCTACCCGCGTGAATGTGACCATCAATGGGATACCTTACAATGATAGCGAGTCACAAGGTGCCTATTGGGTTGATATCCCCGACATCGCTTCTTCCACGCAAAGCATTCAGATTCAACGAGGCGTGGGCACCTCTACCAACGGAGCAAGTGCTTTTGGTGCGAGTCTCAATATGCAAACCAATTCATTAAGAGCCGAGCCCTACACAGAAGTCATGACGGCCTATGGATCTTTTAATTCACAACGTTATACGCTGAAGGCAGGTACCGGATTGATAAACGATCGTTGGGCATTTGACGCAAAGGTCTCGAAGATCACTTCCGATGGATATGTGGAGCGGGCTTCCTCAGATCTCGGATCTTACTATATCAGCGGCGGATATTATGGAAAGAAGACGGTGATCAAGGCCATCACCTTTGGTGGACATGAAAAAACGTACCAGTCGTGGTATGGTCTGGACGAAGAGACCATGAAGACAAACCGAAGAATGAACTATGCGGGAGCGATTTATAATAACGACGGCACGATTGCCCGCTACTATGACAATCAGGTTGATGACTACCGTCAGGACCATTATCAACTTCATTTTTCGCAACAAATCGGAACGAATTGGAATGCCAACGCTTCCTTCCATTACACCTATGGACGTGGCTTTTACGAAGAATATCATCAGTCACAATCATTTGCAGACATCGGACGGGCCAACATCATATTGAAAGACACAACAATCGCAACAAGTGATATGATTCTTCGCAAATGGCTCGACAATAAATTTTATGGAGGCACGTATTCTTTCAACTACAATAAGGGGAAAACTGACTTTGTGATCGGAGGTGGCCTCAATCAATATGGTCATGCAACACATTACGGTGAAGTGATCTGGGCACAATACGCAGACCAGATGCCGGTCCGGTATCAGTATTACAAGGGAAGCTCGCAGAAGAACGATTTCAATTCTTATGCGAAATGGAACTACCGCCTGACCGAAGCACTCAATACATTCATAGACCTTCAGTATCGGTATGTCGACTATCAAACCTCAGGAAGGAAAGATGATCAAACCCCCTATGATGTGAAGGAGACCTTCAATTTTTTCAATCCTAAAGTGGGAATGAGCTATACGTTGTCGGAGAAGAATGTGCTCTATGGTTCGTATGCGGTGGCCAACCGCGAACCCAACCGCTCGGATTACATTGATGGCACAGTACAACCGCGACCCGAACACCTCGAAAATCTTGAGTTGGGGTTGAGAAGGAACACTGCACACTATGGGATGGAACTGAATTACTATTTGATGAATTACACTGATCAGCTTGTCCTGACAGGACAGCTTGACAATGTAGGCTATCCGATCCGGGCCAATGTGGGAAAGAGTTATCGCACTGGCGTTGAACTGTCTGGAATCATCCGCTTCTCCAACCGTTGGACCTGGAACGCAAATGCCACGTTCAGCGTGAACCAGAACAAGGATTTCGTTGTCCTTGAAAACAATGCACCTGTGACGAAAAACACAACCATTATTCTATCGCCTGATGTTATTGCCGGAAGCCAGCTTACGTGGAATGCATTTCCTCATTTTCAGGCGACGTGGCTGTCGAAGTATGTCGGCAAACAATATCTCGACAATACACAAGTGGAAAGCCTCACCCTGAGCGGTTATTTTACTAATGACCTGCGCTTGGGTTATCAGTTTTTGCCCAAAGGCATGAAGGAAATTGGGCTGAGCTTGCTGATCAACAACATGCTGGATGTAAAATATTCATCCAATGGTTACTCGTATGATGGTACGCCTTACTACTATCCGCAAGCCGGAAGGAATTTTATGGTGATGGTGACGTTGAAGTTTTGATGATTTATGTTTTTAGGCTCCAAAAAATGGATTAAAGACCGTTCATTTCTGCAAGCAAAGAAAATGAACATAAGGGTGAGCTTCGCTACTTGGGGGGTCGGATGCACGAAGTGAAGCCCTCAGAAAAAGTCCAGTTAAATCCATCAACGTGGTTCTTATTATACTCAGCACACATTTTGTCGGTAAACTTTGGTTTGCAAATCTGGTCTCCATTTGCGTCACAGCAGGCCAGGCACACCCCGGTCTTTTCTTCTTCTTTGCATGAGATTGAAAGAAGTAAAACAAATGCGATGAGTGTTTTCATCTTAAAACTAATTTCCATCCTAAGTTAGATCTTATTTCTCCGAATCAATAAATTTCAGAAATAAGAAAGTGGTGCACTCATTTCTAAAGGCTTCGCGAAATCAGATTAGAGTTCCGCTGACGAACCTATCTTTTGCGCTCAGGTCTTTCATAATTTTCACGTCCCCAAAACCATTTGCCTTAAATAATGAAACAGTCTGATGTCCCAACTGCTCATTTATCTCAGTGATCAATAACCCTCCAGGCTTCAAAGCACGTTTTGCTTTTTCTGCAATAGCATGATAGAAAAGAAGTGGATTTGAATCAGGCACAAACAACGCCAGGTGCGGTTCAAAATCTGAAACATTCTTTTTCATTAGGTTTTTCTCTTCATGAAGAACATACGGTGGATTGCTGACCACCACATCAAGTGAACCAAAATTCAATGATTGATTAAGGATGTCATGTCTATGGAATTGAACAGGTTCATTCAATCGATCTGCATTTCTTTGGGCAACTGACAGGGCGTCAGAGCTAATATCGGTGGCGATCGCCGTGACATTCGGAAGTTCAAGCGACAATGTGATCGCAATGCAACCACTGCCCGTTCCGATGTCAAGAATGGTGGGTGGTTGCTTTTCACGAAAGCGATCGACAATAGCCTTCACAAGTAATTCCGTCTCCGGTCGTGGAATTAATACGCATGGATTGACCGTAAATTTTCTTCCGTAAAACCACGCTTCGCCCAGAATATATTGAACCGGTTCGTGATCGTTGAGTCGGCGTATTATTTTGTCAAGACTTTCATCATTGGCTACAACTTTCTTACCCAGCAGAATGTCTGTTTTAGACAGATTTAACTCATGCTCCAATACCCAAAAAAGAATCGCTTCCTTTTCTTCCAGATCTTCTTCAAGGGTTAACCGCTGCAATAGCTTTTGAAGTAGTTGTCTCGAATCAATTGGCATGGGAATGCAAGTGTAATGATGTTTTGCCGTACTGTAAGCCATTACGCTTAGACAATTTGCAAAGGATTATAAATGGCAATGTTTTGTTTTTCGATTTCAGCCCTCCATCTTTCGCCCGTGACGCAGGATGAACTTTTCATGCAACGGGCCCTGGATCTTGCTTCCCTGGGGAGGGGGCTTGTAAGCCCAAATCCCCTTGTGGGCTGTGTAATCGTTCTTGGAGACCGAATTATTGGAGAAGGCTGGCATCAAAAATATGGCGAAGCACATGCAGAAGTCAATGCGGTGGCGGCAGTGGAAAATAAAGGCCTGTTACAGGAGGCCACTGTGTATGTAAATCTTGAACCGTGTTCCCACCATGGGAAAACACCCCCTTGTGTCGACATGCTCTTACATCATCGGGTGAAAAAAGTTGTGATTGGCAACATCGACACCAATCCGCATGTTTCAGGCAACGGCATTAAGAAGATTCGTGAGGCTGGCAGCGAAGTGATCACCGGCGTTTTGCAGACAGAAGGGAGAGAATTGAATAAGCGCTTTTTTACTTTCATGGAGAATAATCGTCCATACATAATCCTCAAGTGGGCCGAGACAGCCGATGGATATATTGCACATGAGAATTATGAATCAAAGTGGATCAGCAACGATCATTCGCGACAACTGGCACACCGCTGGCGATCGGAGGAAGATGTTGTGATGGTCGGGACCCGCACCGCAGAATATGACAATCCAACATTAAATGTTCGTGACTGGTCGGGAAGGAACCCGGTACGAGTCGTCATCGATCGGAACCTCCGGCTTAGCGGTAAACTCAATTTGTTTGATCACTCACAGCCAACACTATGTTATAATCTCCTTCGGGATGAGGAGCAGGGAAGCCTTGCGTGGGTGCGGCTCGGAAAGGAAAATTTCCTGGAAGAGATGATTCATAATCTCCATCAAAGAAAGATTCAATCCGTCATCGTTGAAGGCGGAGCACAGACTATTGAATCCTTTATAAAAAGCGGGCGGTGGGATGAGGCAAGGGTTTTTCGTTCACCACATTCATTTTTGAAAGGCATTCCTGCTCCCTTATTGCAAGGTCACCACCTCTCTGAAGAAAAAATCATGGGGGACCGCCTTACCATTCTCACAAATACCTCCAAGCTTTAGGCTTTAATCTTTCTACTGTAAGCTAGAATCTGATCACCACCCCAACCCCCATTCCTCTCCAAAAATATTCCGTACGTAGACGAAAAGCGGTGTGTTTTTTATTATAGGTGTCAATGGCATTCTCAGCATGACCTCTAAAGGACTTTGAGAGTGGGATCGACGTTATAACAAGTGCTGCACCGGCTGCTGCTATGGCCCATTCCGGCTCACCACCACCAATGGCGGTGCCGACGGGGACGGCGATCAGGACTCCTCCGGCAAAGCCCAATAAACCCGCGATGCTGTAACTGTAACGTGCTTTCTTAAACTCTGCATAAGCCAGAGGATCATCCTGCATGATATCCAACACCTGTCTGGGACCCACTGAGAAAGTGGCGGTATCATTATGATATTCAAACCTTGTGCTTCCGAAGGATTTATGCATCGTAAGGCTTTGAGCGAAAGTGATCGAAGGCGAGTAAAACAGGAGGGAAACTCCTGTGAGGATAAAAAATCTAGTCACTTTCATTATAGGAAAGTCTCATTAAACCAGACGCTTCGCCACCTCATCCCAGTTCACCAAATTCCACCAGGCAGCTACATAGTCAGCACGCTTATTTTGATATTTCAGGTAATAGGCATGTTCCCACACATCCAGGCAAAGCAATGGAGCGCCTTTCAACTCACTCACGTCCATCATCGGGTTGTCCTGGTTGGGGGTTGAGCCTATCTTAAGTTTTCCCCCGTCATTTACCATCCAGGCCCATCCAGAACCAAACCGGGTAGTAGCGGCTTGTGAAAATTGCTCTTTGAACTTATCGAAAGATCCAAATGCAGCAATGAGGGCATCACTTACTTTGCCAGAGGGAGCACCACCGGAAGGCTTCATCACTTGCCAGAAGAAGTTATGATTCCATGAGCCGCCTCCGTTGTTGCGAGCCTTCGGTGAAAGCTTTGAGGCATTCGCAAAGAAGTCTTTTTCGTTGGCATAACTAATGCTTTCAGCTGCAATAGCATCATTCACATTCTTGATA
>JAYVRH010000140.1:0-2295 GCA_043776495.1 Cyclobacteriaceae bacterium | reverse complement strand
ATCGTTGTCACTGGTGAGCAATAAATTGAAACTGGTAGGAGATCCATTCTGAATGGGCGATTGACCGGCATCAAATGAACTTGAAATCACGTTGAATTGCTTTGCCGGTCCGAAACTGAATCCAATGGCATCGATGTTGAATCCCACATCGAATTTTGGACTCAGATCATACTGGAAATAAATCGCCAGGTTGAGTGAGTTTGTCAATGTGGTCGCGGTGGTAATGGTATCAATATTCGCAACAACATCCTCAGAAAAAAATGTGCCCAGACCCTGAGCGGTGCTGGTCAGGGATGCCGGTGCGGTGGTGTAGTATTTATTTGCGCCCACAAAACTTGTCAACCGTGCACCATATCCAATCTTAAATTTTTGTTTCCTTTTTCCGACGGCGTAAAGATGAGACCAGGCTAAAGCCGCAGCAAATTTTCCACTGCCTGCACTGGCACCAACATCAAAATAGTTGTTAAGCCGGTAGTCACTTTTCTGGGCCTCCTGTGAATAAACACTGCGGCCTCCCGCCAAGATCATTAAAGCGCTCACAATTAAATATTTGCTTATGTATCTTATATTCATTTCGTTCCAGGGGCGAAGTCAGGCACAACAGAACTCATCAGGTCAGAAATATAAAATTAAAGCCTCATCCCATGCTATTTACGCAAGTTGGATGCAGAATGATTTAAAAACTTTACTAAATGTAGTTTAGGCGACAACTTCAGTGTCGCCAGCTTGAACTTTTCGACACAAAACAATTGGGACCTAAGCACGAGGAATCCGCTTAAAAGGCTAAATTTAGAAGATCCAATGAAGCACATTTGCTCCTGTTTCACTAAATAATTCCTCATGGACCTAATTCAAATAAAATCTGAGTCATTCTGGAACAAGATACATGAGCGTCACGGAGACAATGGTGGTGTCTACAAGGTTATTGCTTTTCAAGATGGCCAAAGAGTCACCATTCACCGATTCCTGGGGCAGGATTCTGACGGAGTCTTGTATATTGGGAAAGCTAATTCATTTGTAAAGAGGGTGATCGAACTCAAGAAATCAATTTCACCCGACTACGATGGCGAAAATCACGGATGTGGAAAAAAATACAAGAGCAATCCACGCATCGCCGCTAAGTTTCCGTTTGAAATCTTATACATGGAATTATTCGAAAACAACAAACCGGGAGAACTCGAGAAAGAATACTTAAAAGATTATGAAAAGACGTTCGGAGAAGTGCCGCCCTTGAACCAGGTTTCAACGTAAGGTAACTGGAAGGCCGTCTTTTGGTGATGTTCTTCATCAAGTAAGATGGGTCGAGTAGTGGTGAAGAACACCAACGATGGCAAAGAACACCAACGACGGCAAAGACTCGCTAGCAAACCTGGCAAAATTATATCCGGTTCAAAGCGTCACCATCACCCTCAAGAAAGTGGCAGGAATGGACGTGGCAGTTTTTATTGAGCTCTTGTTCTGGCTGTTAAATAAAACCTCCAGTTCATTCTGCAGATCCGAAGCCTTTCCGTTTTTTTCAGCTGCTTCGAAGGCATTCATGGTTGGTCCATAGTATTTTCTGAATGCACCGACAAGCTCCGATGGCGTGTAGGATGCGTTGAATGTAAAGGTGTCACGAAGGAACGATATTTTTTCTTTAGCCACTCCAGCTTTACCAAAACGGTCAATCACATTGCTCTCGACACCCCACAACATCGGGCTGATGAAACCTTCAGGAGGAGGAGGTGTGTAAGAAGAACTGATCTTCAATATCTGTGCTACCAGGGTTGGATCACCTGGTATCCAGTTTCCCATGACGATCCTGCCACCGGGGCGTGTGACGCGCACCATTTCTCTAGCTACATCAAATGGCTTCGGCGCGAACATCGCCCCAAAGATGCTCACGACAAAGTCAAACGTTTGATCTTTCAGTTCATTCAAATCACTTGCATCTCCCTCCTGAAACGTACAGTTCGTAAGCCCTTCTCTTTTGGCCCGAATGTTTCCAGCCTCCACCAGGTTTCTTGCGATGTCAACGCCGAGAACATTCGCTCCCAGTCTTGCCTCTGGCAGTGCGGTGGTACCATCGCCACAACCCAGGTCCAGGACTGTAAGACCTTTTGTAATTCCCAGTTTGGCGACCAATGCTTCACCGCTTTCCCGCATGCATTCCGCGATGCGTGTGAAGTCGCCCTTTTCCCATAATGCTTTGTTTGGATTCATTTTGATAGTGGTTATTTTTCTCTGTGTAAGTGGATGTATTGCAAACTATTGGATTCTATAAAAGTCCTGCTTTATTTTAGTCCAGCTAAAATA
>JAYVRH010000139.1:0-2309 GCA_043776495.1 Cyclobacteriaceae bacterium | reverse complement strand
GTGTACAACCTCAAGGCTGTTGAAGGGGTTCCTACTTTCGAAATCAGTGACAAGACCGGTGTGATCCACACGGTGAAGTATTGATTAAGAAAAACAGTTAAAGCAAGAAGGCTTTTCCAAACAGAGAAGCCTTTTTGTTTTATATGAGAGGTAAAGTTGACCTAATGAAAATCAACTTGTGTTTACATGTTCCGGCGATATTGGCCTCCCACCTCGAACAGAGCTTTCGTAATTTGACCAAGAGAACAAACTTTGCAGGCTTCCATCAGGACATCGAAAATATTCTTATTCATCACCGTTGCCTCCTGGAGTACTTTTAATTGGGCAGCAGCCTCTGGCTCATGTAGTTTGTGCAATGACTGATGCATTTTGATCTGATATTCCTTCTCTTCAGTAGTGGCCCGGATGACCTCTTGTGGGATGATCGTCGGTGAGCCTTTAGAACTCAAGAATGTATTTACTCCGATGATCGGAAATTCCCCTGTATGCTTTAAAGTTTCATAGTAGAGACTTTCTTCCTGAATCTTGCCTCGCTGGTACATGGTTTCCATCGCTCCCAAAACGCCGCCACGTTCTGTGATCCGGTCAAATTCGGTCAGTACGGCCTCCTCTACCAGGTCCGTGAGTTCCTCAATAATAAATGAACCCTGGATCGGGTTTTCGTTCTTTGTCAGGCCTAATTCTTTGTTGATGATCAATTGAATGGCCATCGCCCGGCGCACCGATTCTTCGGTCGGTGTGGTGATCGCCTCATCATAAGCATTTGTATGGAGGGAATTGCAGGTATCATAAATCGCGTACAACGCCTGAAGCGTGGTTCGAATGTCATTAAAATCAATTTCCTGGGCATGCAGCGAGCGGCCGGAGGTCTGAATATGATATTTAAGCATCTGGCACCTGGCATTGGCACCATATTTATTCTTCATCGCCTTCGCCCACAGTTTTCTTGCCACCCGACCAATGACAGAATACTCCGGATCGATGCCATTGCTGAAGAAGAAAGAAAGGTTAGGAGCAAATTCGTTGATGCTCATTCCCCGGCTCAAGTAGTATTCTACATACGTAAAGCCGTTTGCAAGCGTAAACGCCAGTTGGGAAATTGGATTGGCCCCCGCTTCTGCGATGTGATAACCTGAAATCGAGACAGAGTAAAAGTTTCGTACATTTTTATCAATAAAGTATTGTTGTACGTCACCCATGAGTCGCAGCGCAAACTCTGTGGAGAAAATGCACGTGTTTTGAGCCTGGTCTTCCTTCAGGATGTCAGCCTGGACGGTCCCTCGGACTTGAGTAAGAGTCTCTGTTTTTATCTTGTCGTAAACATCTTTTGGGAGCACCTGGTCGCCGGTGATGCCAAGGAGCATAAGCCCAAGTCCGTCGTTGCCCTTTGGTAACGCCCCCTGATAACGAGGCCTGTCTCCAGTTTTATCTTTATAAATCTTCTCTATTTCAGCTTCAACTGTTTCTGCCAATCCATTTTTGCGGATATAGAGTTCGCACTGCTGGTCGATGGCGGCGTTCATAAAATAGCCGAGCAACATCGGTGCTGGGCCATTGATGGTCATAGACACCGACGTCTTTGGATCGGTGAGATTGAAACCGCTGTATAATTTCTTCGCGTCGTCGAGGCAACAGACACTTACCCCTGAGTTGCCGATCTTTCCATAAATGTCCGGGCGATAATCCGGGTCATTGCCATAGAGGGTGACAGAGTCAAAGGCAGTGGAGAGCCGTTTGGCAGTTGTCGCGAAACTCACATAGTGAAATCTTCGGTTCGTACGTTCGGGACCTCCTTCGCCGGCAAACATCCTTCCGGGATCTTCACCTTCCCGCTTGAAGGGATAGATGCCTGCTGTGTAAGGAAATTCACCGGGTACATTTTCCTGAAGTATCCATTTTAATAAGTCGCCCCACGCTTCATATTTTGGCAAGGCAATCTTTGGTATTTGCAAATGCGAAAGGGATTCTGAATGGGTATTGATCCCGATCTCCTTATCACGCACTTTAAACTTGAATACAGGCCCCTTATACCTTTGTACTTTCTTTGGCCACTCCTCCAGCAACTTCCAGTTTTTGGGATCAAGGTTTAGTTTTAGTTTTAGCGTTTCATCCTCAAGTCCATTGCCCAAGGAGGCAGCAGCGGTGCTTGATTTTAAGAGGTCTGATACTTTTTGAAGCGCAAAAAGCTTCTGGGCAATTTCGCTCTGCCCTTCAACCCATTGATCGTAGGCACGGTTGCTTTCGGAAATCTCACTGAGGTATCGCGTGCGGTTGGGGGGAATCACAAAGATCTTTTCAGACATCTGAGG
>JAYVRH010000138.1:0-7530 GCA_043776495.1 Cyclobacteriaceae bacterium | reverse complement strand
TGCAATTAGCGCATTTATCAAGTTTATTAAAAGCCTTTTTATAGGGAAGCAGTTAGGGCCTGGGGGACAGCAATTAGGCGTGTTCATCGGGATTTATTGAACTTGCCGGTGCGATGGATGGAGTTTCAGTAGCCTTGAACGAGCACCCCTTTACAACCTATTACTGAAATCTGAAAATGATTAATGAAAGGGATAGACTCCTTCTCATTTTACTTTAGTCTTTGGAAGTAAATATCAACGAGAAAACGCTTCCAATGCCGGGCGATGACTGTACACGGATATCCCCTTTTTGTTTTTGCATGATCTGTTGTGTAATACTTAGCCCAATGCCGCTGCCACTTTTCTTAGTGGAATAGAATGGAATAAAAATTTGATCCATGTCTTCCATTGAAATTCCCATTCCCGTATCGCGAATCATAATATTTACGAAGTGATGACCTTCCTTCACAACTTTAATCTCAATCTTCTTGTGGTCCTTCAGGTTGCCCATAGCCTCCATCGCATTTTTCAATAAATTTATGAACACCTGTTGGGTCATATTTTTATCTGCATAAACGCAAACGTCATCTGATTTAATGATATGCAAGAGAATATTTTCGCGTTCAAAATCCTTAGCGAAAAGCCTGACCGCATCTTTAATAATTTCCTCAACCAGTAATTTTGTCATTTGAGGTTCAGGTAGCTGGCCCACACTTCTGAAATTGTGTACGAATTCTTTCAACGACCGACTTCGTTGGTCAATCGTTTTTAGGCTTTCGAGAATGTCCAGACGCTGTTCCTCTGTAAGTTCGCGATTCTGTTCCCGTGAGGTCAATATCATATTATAGATATAAGACGACAGTGTTGAAAGAGGAATTGCTGAATTTGAAATCTCGTGGGTAAGCACGCGCAGCAATTTATGCCAGCTCTCCGCTTCTTTGGCGGCCAATTCGCTGGTGACATCAAACAACGCCACCAGCTTGAGCTCCTTATGATGAAAAAGGATGTGCGCCGAATTGATAGTAAGAAATACCACCTTGCCTCCCTGTGTGAGTTTGAATGGTTTTTTTTCACCATCTTTTATTTCATGTAATAGCCTTAACAATCCATTGTCAATTCGGGCAAGTGCATCAATTTTTTGAAGGAACGGAATCTGGAGTAATTGCTTCGCGGCATTGTTGATAAGATACAATTCACCATTGGCCTCCTCAAAACAAATCATGGGCGCGCCTGCGTGTTCTACCACTACTTGCAATAATTGATGCTCGGATTCCTTTTCTGAGCGCAGGCTTATGAAAATGTCGTTTAGCTGGTTGAACGCGCGATGCAAATCATAATCATCTGTTTTTTCTGAAAACGTAACTGCAAAATCATTTTGCCTCAAAGCTTGAAGAAAGGCTGTGAGCTTTCGTTCAGAGCGACCCACGAACTGCATGGTGCTAACAAACAAGCCAATCGTGACAAAACCCGACCAAATACCGGCCATCCAATATGGAGAATCAAAAACCAGGTAGCCTGTGGTGCACCCAAAAAAACAAATACCAACTAACCGAAGCCCTACCTTGCGCTGAAGCTTCCGACTGATTGAATTTCGATCAACGGAAGGAGGGGGAGCTTTATCTATCAACGGAATTGATTCCATATTCTTCAATCTTGCGATACAGCGTGGTTCGACCTATGCCCAATTCTTCCGCCGCTTTGGTTAGATTATTTTGGTGTTTAGAAATCGCTTTCATGATTGCATCACGTTCCACATCGACTAAGTTGAGTGATCCATTGGCAGAAGGGCCCTTCTCCTCGTGCGCCAACTGAAAATCAAAAAGCGAGAGTGTTGGTTCCCGGCACAGAATTACTGCCCGCTCGACCGCGTGTTGAAGTTCACGGATATTGCCCGGCCAATAATATTGGTTCAAATTTTCAATGACTTCCCTGCCTACTTCAAGATTTTTACTATATCTTTTTTTGAAATGGTCAAAATAGAAATTAAAGAAGGTTGGAATATCCTCTTTTCGGTCCCGAAGAGGAGGCAAGGGAATTTCAACCGTTTTAATCCGGTAGAATAAATCCTGGCGGAAGGAACCGGTTTTCACCAATTCATAAATTGGAGCGTTGGTGGCACAGATCACACGAATATCAAGATAGATAGTTTTATTAGACCCTATTTTAGTGATCGTTTTGGTTTGCAAAGCGGAAAGTAGTTTCACCTGGAGATCGGGAGCGAGGTTTCCCATCTCGTCTAAAAAAAGAGTGCCTTTGTTCGACAATTCAAATTTGCCAATTCTTGATTCTTTAGCATCGGTGAAGGCACCCTTTTCGTGACCAAACATTTCTGATTCGAATAAAGTGGGGGGTAGTGCACCCATATCAACCACGATAAAAGGTCCAGCGGAGCGAGGCGATTGATTATGAATGGCGCGCGCTACAACTTCCTTTCCCGTTCCGTTCTCTCCAAGAATGAGTACGGCTGCGTCTGTTGCCGCTACCTGACTGATGGCATGAAGTACCGGTTCCATGGCCGGCGCTGAGGCAATGAATGGACGATTGTCTCCCTTAAAATGATCATGAAGGGCGTGCTGTCTGGATTTTAACTCCTGGTTTTCTTTTCGGGCAAGAGACTGCTGATAAGCATTGATTACGGTAGTAACCAGTTTTTCTTTATCCCAGGGCTTTGGGAGGAAATCCACAGCCCCCTCTTTAATGGATTTAACCGCCAGCTCAATATCACCATAAGCGGTCTGCAACACTACCTGGGAGCCGGGAGCCAAAACCCGAATGCGGTTCATCCAAAAAATACCTTCATTGCCTGAAGTACTGCCCACCTTAAAATTCATGTCTAGAAGAATGACATCAAATTCTTTTTGCTTCAGTGTAGATTCCAGGGTCTTGGGCGAATCCAGCGCTTCAATCGTTTCAAAATACTCTTTCAGGATGAGCCGTGAAGTAAGTACCACATGTTCATCATCATCTATTATGAGAATTGAACCAGGGTATTTTTTCATCATTCTAAATTAGTAAATAGTCTTGAGTTCTGAGTAGTGAGTACGAGGCGTAAAAGCTTAAAGAAAGGTATACCAAAAGCGATTCATTCATATTTTAGGGCCTCCACGGGGTTGCTCTTCGCAGCTTTCCATAGTATGGAGGCGATTGTTGAAAACATGATCACTACCAAAATCACTACTGGGAGGGTAAAGTGCCACCATTGCAATGTGATGCGCTCTGAAAACTTCTCGAGGTACAGTTCTGTGAGATAGTATGCAACTGGAATACCAATGATGGTTGCAGCAGCGATTTGCTTTATTGTTGCGTTCAGAAGTATTTGAGCGATCTGGTCCAGTCGTGCTCCCAACACTTTGCGTATTCCAATCTCTTTGGTTTTCTCAACGGCTTTGTTGGAGATTAAGCCGAGCAATCCCAGACAAGCGATCAGCAAGGCCAGGCCCGTAAACAAAACGATCTGATTGCGCGCTACTTTCTCATTGGCATAGACTTCGTTCACTTTATCATCGAGAAAATACCAGGTAAATACATTGGAGGGAAATTCCCGCTGAAACAGGACCTTCATAGAAGCGATTGTTTCTTCAAAGTTTAGCGGGGAGACCCTCACTGATATTTTCTCTGGTGTGATATCGGACCCATCAAATAATTGATCATTGTAAAGTAAGGCAATACCTCTTCCTTGAGTATTGGCTTCACTGCTACTCTGACTCATATTCAGGAACGACCAATTCCGAAAATCCTCAATTACTCCGATCACCTCCGCTTCTTGCACATTTCCGGACCCTGCCACATTGATTTTAGCGCCAACGGCATCCTCAGGCGAATTGAAGCCCAGCCGGGTTGCTGCAAAACGGCTTATGATGACTCCAGGCATTTGGTTGTCCTTTATAAATTTCCTGCCGGCTAAAAGATTCAATCCATAAAAGGGAATGAAATCTTCATCCACAAAGTTGCCATCCATCCCAAACCAGTGATCCGAGCCAATGCGTTTCGTAGTAATTCCCCCCTCAGCAATAGTATTAATAAGAAATCGGCTGTACGTCACGGACAATACATTCGAATTATTAGAAATTTCTTTTTTAAGCGAAGCTAAAATGGTAACATAATTCTTTGGTTTTACAACAGGTGCTTCTATGATCACCGTCTGTTCTTTATTTATACCGTAGTCCATGTTCAGAATATGACTAAGTTGTAACGAGACCGTAGACCCTAACAGAATGAAAATAATCGCAACCGCAAGTTGGCTCACGGAAAGCACGGCGGGTATAAACAGTTTGCCGGATATCGGTGAATTCATGTTGAACAAAGCTCGGGGCTGATACGCCATTGAGATGACAGCAGGGTAGAGCCCCGAAAACAGAATGCCAGCGAGAATAATGGAAACAAAAATTGCTATCGAACTAAAACCTAAGGAAGAAAAATCTGCAATCTGGATATTGAACAGTACGGAAACAGGGGAACGGATAATCTGGATTAATGTTAACGAGAGCGCAAGTGCGAGCACATTTGTCACCAAAGCCTCGGTAACAAATTGCCCGATCATGTCGGAAGCCCTTGCCCCCGAAACTTTTCGGGTGGCTATCTCTTTAAACCGGTGCGAAGTCCGTGTTACCGAAAGATTGACATAGTTTACCCAGGCCATCGCCAAAACAGAAAGTGCGATGAACCCAAGGGTGAAAAGAAACGGCTTTGACTTTGGGTAAAAAGTATCTCCAACAAAATTTTGACTAAAGGATATTTCTTCCAGTGGCTGAATGAACATATCGACCTTCCCTTGTGGCCACTTACGCAAAACCTCCGCCCAATATTCATTCGCTCTGTCATTCAGTTTGGTTTCGAAATTCTTGAAGTCCCCACGATAGAGTTTGAGGTAACAAATAGTGTAGCCAAATCGTGCAGTGTTCCATTTGTTAATAACTCCAGCATTTGAAATAACTAGTTTAAAATTGAGGTGGGTGTAGTGTGGCAAGTCTTCATATACCCCCGAAACTCTTAACGTGGTGGTGTCATTTAACTGTAACAGCTCACCCGTTGGATCTTTTTTCCCAAAGTATTTTATAGCGGTTGATTGAGAAAGGACCACATCATTGACTCCGGTCAATACATGTTGAGGTTGGCCGTAGATGAGGGGTATAGAAAAAAAAGTAAACAGATTTGAATCCGCGTAGACTACGTTCTCTTCTTTAAAAATCCGTTCTGTTCCTTTCGGGTCTTCAAGTGAAATAATGATCTTGTTACCATGATTCACCAGATCTGACCCAAACCCATTTTGTGATAATATTCTTAAGGTGCTTTCTACCTCCGGGAAATCTTCATTGACTTTTGGAAAGAAAGACGAATTTCCAAACCCTAAAGTAAGGTGTCCCCAGGTTTTGCCGCCATCATCCGTCCAGTTCCAGTTCACACCGATCCTGGCAATGCGCTCGGCGTCTTTGTGATATTGATCGGATTTCAGCTCCGTGGTGGAATATTCCCACAAGGCATAGAATGCGGTAAACCCAATCGCCAGGCCGACCACATTAATCGCTGTGAAGAAGGGGCTGCGCGCCAGCAGGCGGAAGGAGAGTTTGAGGTAGTTCAGTAGCATTGGTAGAGAGTTACTTTTGATTAATGACTCTGCCAAAGTTGAGCCAAACCAGGAATAGCCCCTAAAGAGGGAATTTACTCAAAAGAGATTATTGACTGTTCTTATTTGAAACAGTCAAGGTGTTTCATTTTGGAGCATGGAGGGATCTGTTCTGATTTGTTGTCAAGTAAGGGCGGAAGCACTGCTTATTGAAATCGGGGTGAGAATATGGTTGTACAATGGGCGTATTTAACACGATCGGGTAATGGTGCCCTATGATCGGGATAAACTATAACTTATAGCCAATTACACAAAAAGCATGGTTGGTAAAAAAATCAAATGGTTGTCAGGAACTGTTCGGATGACACTTTCTATTTTTGCGATAAGGTGCTGTGACTTCAAACCCTCTGCTCCCCTAAATCTAAACGATAGAAAAATAATTAGTGGGATGATGAGCGATTATTGGGAGGGCTGGCTTGCCAATGATTCATCAAAAGTGCTTCGCTTATTTGCTGACACCGCGGTCTTGATCCCCAGTGGCATGCGTCAGCCAAGGGTGTAACCTATGCGGCCTGCAACATAAAAGGAATACTTCGGCTCAAGCTATAAAGCGCTCTGATCTGGAGCCCAGCTTTGGTTGCAATTTACCATGCTACTAGAGGCACCTCGTTCAAATAAGTTAAGAAGATAAGACTGAGAGTCCCTGCCAAGGCTACTAATTGATTGAAAATTGAGGAAGAATGGGTTAATCATTAGCCACCCAACAAAATAATTTCTATCTAATAAAAGACTAAAATATCTTTTATTATATTACCTTTGTCAAGTTTCAATTAAAAAACCGTTATGGCGAGGGTCCCCCACACATTTCACATCCCCGTAATGGGGTTGGCATTCACCATCGATACCCCCATTAAAGTGGCCAGATTTGGAATATCCTCTGTGATTTCGATCATGGAAGACAACCTGATAGAAAAAATGAGGCGCTATTACTATTCCGTAATTAGTGAACCATATGAGCCTATCTCCAAAGCTGAAGTTGACCATCGTGCCAGACGGATCACGGATTATCTTAATCTCGTCAATAGAATTGTTAAAGACCAGGTGGAGCAGTTACGAAGTGCTGCATTTGGTGCAGGTTCTGAAATCAATAAATATTTTGAAATGCTTCCAGGCGTCAGCCCCTTGCAGCATGTTTATCGGGAAATGTTATTCACTAAAGATCTTGATAAAAAGTTGCAATTGGAAAACCTGTTGCGGCAGGAAATTATTCCTGGCAGCATTGACGTCAACATCATGACCAAATTAGACAAAAACAATACGGACCAACAAGGAAACGTTATTGTGGACGGCTCCGATGCAGTGGCAGCGATGCGAGGTTATGCGCAAAGCAACCTCACCAACTCATCGATTATCCTTTCTGCAGGCATGAACCCTCGATTATTCAGCTACATGGAATCACTCAATACTTTTGATGCTGACAGTCTGGGTGTTTTTAATAAGAAGATTGTGATCAAGGTATCAGATTATCGTTCGGCCCTCATCCAGGGAAAGATGTTGGCTAAGAAGGGTTTGTGGGTGAGCGAGTTTAGAATTGAATCGGGATTGAACTGTGGTGGCCACGCGTTTGCCTCAGACGGGTATTTGCTGGGCCCGATCCTGGAAGAATTTAAGAACAGGAGAAGGGAACTCATCAATCAATTATTTGAAATCTATAGCCAGGCGCTGGTGGCGAAAGGTAAATCGAGTTTTAGCGAGGCCCATCCGGTAAAGATTACAGTTCAGGGAGGAATCGGCACCCATGAGGAGGATGAATTTTTACATCGCTACTATGAGATCGATGGAACCGGTTGGGGAACTCCATTTCTTCTGGTGCCAGAAGCCACTACGGTGGATGATCATACTCTGCAGTTGCTGAGCAAGGCCACAGAAAAGGACGTGATCTTGAGCAATAATTCGCCATTGGGTATTCGCTTTCATTACCTGAAAGG
>JAYVRH010000137.1:0-2323 GCA_043776495.1 Cyclobacteriaceae bacterium | reverse complement strand
GTAGTAGAAGAATCAAAAGATGCATTGCAGAAGACGCTTGAAGAGTTGAAATCGACCCAGGCCCAACTCATCCAATCTGAAAAAATGGCCAGCCTCGGAGAGCTCACGGCAGGCATTGCTCATGAAATTCAAAACCCTTTGAACTTTATCAATAACTTCTCTGAGGTGAATACAGAATTGATCGATGAACTGACGCGGGAAATTGAAACTGGAAATTTGAAAGAGGTTCGCGTCTTGGCCAATGACATTAAGGAAAACGAACAAAAGATCAATCACCACGGCAAGCGCGCCGATGCCATCGTAAAAGGAATGTTGCAACACAGCCGTAGCAGCAGTGGCGTAAAAGAGCCCACGGACATCAATGCCTTGTGTGATGAGTACTTGAGATTATGTTATCACGGTCTAAGAGCCAAAGACAAATCGTTTAATGCAACAATGAAAACAGACTTTGATGCCTCCCTTGGCAAGCTAAATGTAATTCCACAAGACCTAGGGCGTGTGATCTTGAATTTGCTCACGAATGCCTTCTACACAGTAACCGATAAAAAGAAACAGGTTGGAGGCGATTATGAACCAACCGTTACAGTTTCTACAAGAGGAGTTGGAAACAGGGTCGAGATCAGAATCAGTGATAACGGCAATGGCATCCCGCAAAGAATATTGGATAAAATCTTTCAACCTTTCTTTACTACCAAACCTACGGGGCAGGGGACGGGGTTGGGGTTGAGCTTGAGTTATGATATTGTAAAGAAGGGGCATGGAGGAGAGTTGAAGGTGGAGACCCAGCCTGCTGGCACGGCAAGTAAGGAGGGTGAAGGGACTACATTTCTCATAATATTGCCTGTTGGCTGATAAAAAATGCATCATGCCTACGGCACTCATTCATTAGATTCACTTCTAAGGTGCCGGATTAAAATCCGGCGTTATAAAATTGGTCGAGTCCACGACTCTAAAGTACCAGGGAAATAGTATTGGTAATCATAGGTAAAAGGGGTCGGGTCACCCACCTTGTGTGTACTCGATAATGACAGACTAAGAGGCGTAGCCTCGACCCATTTGCTGACAACCAGTTTTAACCCGTTGTTAGGATGGACTGAAGTCCAGCGTTACAAAATGAATCGAGCCTACGGCTCTAATGTGGGGTTAGTGGTAACAAGGAGTTTAGACCACTAGAGTAACGAGAGCCGTAGGCTCGGTAAATCTTGTAACAACGGACTTCAGTCCGTTGGAAAAAAGCAGTAAAAGTAATCAAGAGTCGTAGGCTCGGTACATATAAAATCTAATATCATAAAAATATGGCCAACACCTATCACCAAATCTATCTTCAGACAGTATTCGCAGTAAAGTACCGAAATGCTATTATTAGTAAAGACTGGAGGCCAAAGCTCCTTGGCGTGATCGGTAACCTGATCAATGAAGCCACTTGCAAAACCATAATCGTACGGTGTCGAAGATCATGTGCATTGCTTCATTGGTTTGAAACCAATAGTTTCCATCTCTGAGTTAATGAAAATAGTCAAGGCCAAATCCTCAAAATACATCAATGATCATTCTTTAACGCCCAGCCGCTTCGAGTGGCGGGCTTGCCTGCCGAAGGGCAGTTCGGCCCGCAGGCAGGCTACGGTGCATTCTCCTATAGCCATTCACAGGTTGACCATGTTTTTAAGTACATTCAGAACTAGGAAGAACATCATAAGAAACAATCCTTCAGGGCAGAATATCGTAGATTGCTAGAGGAGTTTAAAATTGAGTACGATGAACAGTATATTTTTCAAGAACTTGTGTAAAACGTTGAGGATAACTTTTATCTCTTTCTGTTAGTCGGGCCAGATCTACCGAATGTTCAACAAAACTGCTAACTTCAACCCTGAGCAAATGACGAGTAAATAAATATGGACCGTGCCTACGGCACTTAGGTTGAAGTTGCATTTACTTCCTCCGGATTGAAATCCGGAGTTATAATATGAATCGAACCTACGGTTCTGCACCTACTAACTTATGAGGTCAACTATTTTTTTTAATTAAAATCATACCACTAATGTCTTCCATCATTACCTCTCCTTACTGGCCTTTTGCTGTACTCATCATCAGCATCACCACCGTGATCTTCATGATCTCGAAACTTAAGATACATGCTTTTATCGCGTTGATGTTGTCGGCGATGGTGGCAGGTTTATTATCCAATCATATTCCTGTGATGGAAAATGCCCATTTCTTAATCAGAGCCGTAGAAGTACCCATGATCGAATTCGGAGCTACCGCTGGCAAGATAGCCTGGGTAATTGCAACAGCATCCATCATCGGCACCGCCATGCTGGAAAGT
>JAYVRH010000136.1:0-7568 GCA_043776495.1 Cyclobacteriaceae bacterium | reverse complement strand
TCTCGGCGAGCAAAGGGTCCAATCCTCCTCTACCACATCTGAATATACCGGAAGCGGCAATCTAAATTATGTGGTATTGGGCATTCCTGTTAAACCTGGAAGATGGACATCTTCGGTAGCCCTCATGCCCTATACCCGACTTAATTATCAATTGAGGTATACTCAACCCATAGATGGGACTACTAACAATACGGTGAATGTTGAAGAGAAAGGGTCGGGTGGCATTAATCAGCTTAATTGGTCAAACGGAGTTTCGCTCAACAAAAGTATTTCGGTGGGACTAAAGGCCACCTATTTGTTCAGTTCGGTGGTCAACGAATATTCAAACCTGCTCACCCAATCAAGTCAGGCACTGCGCATTTCTCCAAAAATCTATGAGCGTACTTTTGTTTCTGATTTTCAATTTTCACCAGCGATTTCCATTCGTGTTGATTCCTTATTCAAACACAATTACCGCCTTAATTTTGGTGTCGTATATGATTTCAGCACTAATTTGAACAGTAAATTTTATCAGCGAATTGAGCGGCTAAATGCAGGTGGCATCATTGACTCGCTTACATTGATTCCAAATGTGAAGGGAACGATTACCATTCCTCAAAGCTTGGCGGTAGGAATTTCCTTTGGGAAGGGTTATCAATGGACGGCTTCAGTTGATGCCACCTACACAGATTACTCACAGTACCGAGGTTTGAGTGGATTGAACCCTTATGAAACCAATGACTGGAGATTTGCAGGCGGGTTCGAAATGACTCCGGATCAAGCTTCATTAAGCAGCTATTTGAAGCGGGTCACTTACCGAACAGGCGTAAGCTTTGAAAATTACCCCTATTTGGTAAACGGCAACCCCGTTAGAGATTTTGGCATTACTTTTGGCTTCTCAACTCCTGTAAGCCGTGTTTCAAGCCTCGATCTTGCACTGAAAGTGGGGAAAAAAGGAGACAAGACACTAAATCTACTTGAAGAAAATTATTTTAAAATTTACTTTGGCGTAACTTTTAATGATCAATGGTTTATTAAACGGAGATTTGACTAAGAAAAAGAAATGACTATGAAATCGAAATTATTAATGGTGATCGTATTAGCAGGAGCACAGACGATTGCTTGGGCACAATGCAAGGAGTTCAAGTGGCCAGAAGACAAGGCCAAAGCAGACGAATCCGTTGCCATTTATGGAGACGCTATCAAAAGTGGAAACTACCGTGGTGCCACAAAAGACTTCCAGTGGATGCTGACCAACGCTCCCCAATGGAATACAAAGCTCTATATCGATGGTGCTGATATTTATGATAAACTGGCAGAAAAAGAAACAGATCCTGCTAAGAAGAAAATCCTGATAGACTCGCTCTTGATGCTTTACGATATGCGCATCAAGAATTGTGGCGATGAGGCAAATGTTCTGAACAGGAAAGCGTATGCTTCTTACAAGTACAACATTAAGAACAAGGAGAAACTGGCAGAACTGCTGGCCTTTTATGACAAGACCTATGAAATAAGTGGGAATACTGTTTCGGATGGAAATCTGATCGCCTATATGACCACTGTGAAAGCCAATCAACTTGCGTTCAAGAATATTGCTGATGACCAGGTCTTTCTTCGTTATGACAAAATCATGTCAGTAATTGATGTCAAGATGAAAATAGCAATGGGACAGGGAAAAACAGCGGATGTTGACAAATTTAAGGGTTACAAAGATGCCATTGATGGCCTTCTGCTCAGCATGGTGAAAGTGGATTGTGATTTCGTGAGAAAGAATCTTGCCCCTAAATTCAAGCTAAATCCAGATAATCTCGGTCTTGCTAAAAAGATCTTCACCTTTATGCTTCAGGGTAAGTGTACCGATGATCCATTATGGCTGGAGGCTGGGGAAGCCATTCATAAGCTTAACCCGGAGAAGGATTTTGGCTTGGTCAAGACCCTTGCAACCCGATACATGAGCTCTGGCAACTATGACAGGGCTGAGGTTCTATTGAAAGAAGCCCTTCCAATGGCCACTACACAAAAGGATAAAGCTGAAGCTCAGCTTTATCTCGGCAGCTGTGAATCAAAGAAAGGCAATTACCAGGCGGCTCGGGAGCTTTTCCGCCAGTCGGGAACCACAGACCCAACTAATAAAGAAGCTTGGGAAAAGATTGGGGATTTATACTATAATAGTTTTGACAATTGCGCTAAGAAACAAAACCTTGCAGAAGATCGCCTGGTATATTTAGCCGCATATGAAATGTATCAGAAAGCTGGAAATGCGCAATTGGCCACAAGGGCGAAAGCCCAGTTTCCTTCAAAGGAAGAAATATTCCTCCTAAACTGGCAAATCGGTACCAGTCAGAAGGTTGGTTGCTGGATCGGTGAAACAGTGGTATTGAAGACTCGTGATTAAGGATCTTTAGCGGATTGAAAGGCCCCGACTGTCGGGGCCTTTTCATTTTTAAGATGATATGATGTCTTATCGGATTCTGCTAATATTAATTGGGTTATCGGAAATTCTGGGTTGTCGCCAAAAAGAGACGGTGGCACTTGTAGAATATACCGGACCGTTACGAGAAGCGGCCGATGTCGAGATGCTCTATTCTGAGAAAGACCGCATCAAAGTAAAGATGCATGCAAAAAAAATACTTGAATTTAAAAACGAAGACAAGGAATTTCCGGATGGACTTTACCTTGAGTTCTTTGATGAATTTGGCACGATGACTTCAACGCTGAAGGCCAACAATGCGTACTATTTTAAGGAGAAAAACCAGTGGAGAGCGCGGGGAAATGTGGAGGTAGTAAATCTGGCGAAGAAACAGCAACTCAACACAGAAGAGCTTTTCTGGAAACCCGACTCCAAGAAGATCTTTACCGAGAAATTTGTCACAATCAAATTAGAAAATGAAATAATCTATGGCACCGGCCTCGATGCCGTGCAAGATCTTTCAACGTACAGCATCAAAAAGCCTGAAGGTGAGTTTGAAATAAAAGACTAACGCATCTGCTGCCAAAGTAGACAACCGTCGAAAAATCGTATTTTTGCATTCCCATGAAACTTTTTGATACCCTGTTGCTCTCTTTGGGAGTCGTCTTTATTATTATAGGGACATATGAAGTAATGGCTGCGGGGCTCAGTGAGGCATACGGTTCGCTCATGCTTGCCATGCTCCTGTTTTTCTGGTTTACTTACCGCAAGAAATCCAAGGCCTGATGGAATCGCTTTACCCCTGGATTATTGCTTCGCTGATCTTCTCCTTTTTTTTCTCAGGAATTGAAATCGCATTTCTTTCCGCCAATCGCCTGCAAATTGAACTGCAAGGAAAGCAAGGAGTGTGGTCAGGAAGGATCATTGCTTTTTTTATGCAAAATCCTTCGCGATTCATCGGCACCACGCTGATCGGAAACACACTTGCACTTGTGATTTTTGGAAATAACATGGCTCTCTTATTTGCACCGATACTAACCGAAAACTTACCGTTTTCTCTTAATAATGAACCTTCTATCCTGTTCATTCAAACCATCCTTTCAACCCTCTTGATTCTATTCACTGCTGAGTTCCTTCCAAAGAGTCTCTTCATGATCAATCCAAACCTGGTGCTATCCACTTTGGCTCTCCCCTTTGTTGTGATGTACACTTTATTGGCACCAATCACCTTTACAATTGTGAATCTCTCCAAATTTGTCATTACACACATATTGCGTCTTGAATACTCTGAGGAAACACCTCTTTTCGGGTTAACTGATTTGAATCATTATCTGAGAAACATGCAAATGGTGCGGCATGAGGATGAAGAAATAGAGTTGGATAAAAAAATCCTTCACAATGCACTGGAGTTTAAGACAGTAAGGGTAAGAGAGTGTATGGTGCCCCGAACAGAAATAACTGCCATTCCCTTAGAAGACGGAATAGAGAAACTTAGAGTAGCATTCATAGAAAGTGGCCATTCAAAAATTGTAATATATCGCGACACCATTGATGACGTGATTGGATATTGCCATTCCGCCGCTTTATTTAAAAACCCCAGCAACATTGAAGAAATTCTAACACCCATCAGCATTGTCACTGAGACCACCATGGCCAATGACATGATGGTTCAACTGATCAAGGAACGAAGGAGCCTGGCTATTGTGGTGGATGAATTTGGAGGAACTGCCGGCTTAGTAAGCATGGAGGACGTAATCGAAGAAATCTTTGGGGATATTGAAGATGAGCACGACGCTGACACCCTTATTGAACAGAAAATAGATTCTAAAAGTTATCTTTTCAGCGCGCGGTTAGAAGTGGATTACCTAAACGAAAAATATCACTGGAAACTTCCGTTTGGTGATTATGAAACAGTGGGCGGTCTTATTCTTTCTTACACAGAAGATTTCCCTCAAAAAGGCGAGACGGTGCTTGTCCCTCCATTTATATTCACGATCCAGACTACCAAGGGCAATCGGATTGATACCGTAAAACTGGAAGTGATGGATAATGAAGGCGACGAATAGACCTAATAATCATGACTTTTAGCGAAATTCGAATACTTTCCAATGGTCTTTGTCGAATACGGCAAACAGGTTAAATTTGCGGCTCTTTTGCCAATTAGGTGTGGCATGAGGTAACCAGTACATCATAAATCATTCTGTCGTATGGCATTAATAAGCACGTTAAGAACTAAAATGACCAAATGGGTTGTAGGTGCAATCGCATTGTCCATGGGAGCATTTATTGTGGGTAGCGATCTTTTTGGAAGCGGTCCCAGGTCTATTTTCGGTGGCAACGACCGCGAGGTCGGGGAAATCGCCGGCCATTCAATTTCATTAGACGAATACAATGCAGTCATCCAGGAACGCGAAAATAATTATATTCTGAATTTTGGTCGTCAGCCAGGTGAACGTGAGCGTTCAGCCCTTCAGGGCCAGGCATGGGATTTGTTAATCGCCCGCAATGCGATACAACCGCAATATGAAATAGTTGGGATTAAGGTAAGCAGCGATGAAATCTGGGATATGGTGCAGGGAAAAAATGTAGACGAAGGAATAAAATCCTCTTTTACAGATTCATCCGGAAGATTTGATCGCAACCGTCTCATTCAATATCTAAAGCAGATTGATGGCATGCCGCCTACATCCGAAGCTCGTATTCGCTGGGACATGTTCAAAAATGACCTCCGCCCGGCACGTGAACGGATCAAGTATGAAAACTTGATGATAAAGACGGCCTTCGTGACAGAGGCCGAAGCGGAACAAGAATATCACAACTCTAATGATGTCGCCGAGGTAAAATACCTGTATGTTCCTTTTTACGCCGTGAGTGATTCATTGGTGAAGGCAGGCGACGCTGATTTCAAAGAATATTACGATAAGAATAAAAAGAAATACAAAGCTGAAAACACAAGAAGCATAAGTTATGTCACTTTCCCTGTAAGGGCTTCGTCAGCAGATTCCCTGGCCATCCGGGAAGAGATGACAAAAATTGCTGCTGATTTTAAAACCGTCAAGGAGGATTCTCTCTTCGCCTCCTCAAATTCTGACAGCCAAAGTCCGCTCGATAAATTCTTACTCCCTTTAATACCTTCTGCCTTGAAGAGTCAAAACGCAAAGCCATCGGCAGGTGACGTTATTGGCCCCGTACTTGATGAAGGCAAATACAAAGTTTACAAAATCACAAAGATCAATGCCGACACTACTTACAACGCTAAAGCAAGTCACATCCTGATTAAATGGGATGACACTACTCCTGAGGCAAAAAAAATCGCCAAGGACAAGGCGCAAAAAGTCCTAAACGATATTAAGGGAGGTGCAAATTTCGCTCAAAAGGCCCGTGAATTTGGGACCGATGGAACTGCCTCACGCGGGGGCGACCTGGGTTACTTCACATCAGGCCAAATGGTAAAACCATTCCAGAAGGCTGTATTTGATGCAAAAAAAACCGGCCTCCTGCCAGGTTTAGTTGAAACAGATTTTGGTTATCATATTATTGAGGTGACCGCTTTAAAAGATAATATATACTATTATGTTGCCACCGTTGAGCGAAATATTACACCCAGCGACGAAACATTGAATGAAGCGTTGCGCAAAGCAGATTCTTTCGCAACAGATCTCTCCGGTGTTGATAATTTTAAAGCAAAAGCGAAGAAAGAAAATATATCAGTTTTCGAGGCGAATGATTTGGGTACTGCGGAGCGTAGAATCTCCGCACTGGGAGAAGCACGTCAAATTATCACCTGGATGTTCCGCGATGCCAAAGAGGGCAAAGTATCTGAGGTATTTGACCTGACTGATAATTACGTGGTGGCAGTGATGACGGGTGAAACCGAGAAAGGTTATAAGTCTTTTGAGAAAGTGAAAGAAGAAATTTCCCCGCTCGTCCGCAACCTCGCAAAAGGAAAATATATTTCAGAGAAGCTTGCAGGGAAGACTGAAGCCCTTGATGAACTGGCTAAACAATTTGGAAAAGATGCCACGGTCAATTCTTCCAGCGATCTTAGAATGAACAATACACCGCTTCCAGTGGTGGGCTTTGACCCGGTCATCGTAGGCACTATTTACTCTCTTGAGAATGGTAAACGCTCCAAGCCCATTACCGGTGAAAATGGTGTTGTGGTCGCAGACCTGCAAAACAAAACCATTGCACCGGCCATTGGTGAGTTTTCGATGTTTAAGAACCAGCTGATTCAGACACAAAATAGTCGTGGTAGTTATTTTATTTCAGAAGCCCTAAAAGAAGCGGCCAAGGTAGAAGACAAGAGATATAAATTCTTTTAGAAAAAGAATTGAAATGACTGCCAAATAAAACAGTTGAGGTAGTGGGTTGAGAAGTCTTTAGCAGCATGGATCCCGATTGGCTTAATTCCTTCCGCGAAAAGTTAGACAAGTTCTACGCGTGGCCCTCGTTGTATACTTTTAAATTCATTCTCCCGGCTGGGAAAGAAGACGATCTCAAAAATCTCTTCCCACTCCACACCACCGCTGTTGAGAAATCCTCTGAAACTGGAAAGTATGTCAGTCTTACGTATCAAATGATGATGCCCTCCAGCGATGCCGTGATCGAAGTGTATCAGAAAGCATCGGTCATAGAGGGTCTCATTGCCTTGTAAAATCATTGTAATCCATTTCAATTCAGTTGTATTACAGTGTATTAACTGTTAACTTTTTCACGGATAAACCAACCTGTTATGTGGAGAGAAGAGAAAAACACGCTTAGAAAGACCTTTCGGTTCAAAGACTTCACTGAAGCTTTTGGCTTTATGACAAAGGTGGCCATTGTAGCCGAAAAAATGAACCACCATCCCACGTGGACTAATACTTACAATACGGTGGATTTTGAACTGAGCACTCATGATGCCGGCAATATGGTAACGGCCCTTGACCGCAAACTGGCTGAAGAAATTGACAAGCTCCAGTGACGTGGAAAAAAAGATCGCACTCTATCTTGTACCCACCCCCATCGGCAATCGAGGTGATATCACCTTACGGGCCCTGGAGATTCTGAAGAAAGTTGACACCGTCCTCGCGGAAGATACCCGCACCACAGGTCTCCTGTTAAAACATTATGAAATCAATCAGTCTCTTGAGCGCTTTCACATATTCAATGAACATCAGGTCCTTGAAAAGCTAGT
>JAYVRH010000135.1:0-7580 GCA_043776495.1 Cyclobacteriaceae bacterium | reverse complement strand
TCCTCTTTCTTTTTCCGAAACGATAAGATCTTCGAGGAACAGGCGCTTTCCCTTCCAGGTAGAGTAGCGCCAATAATATAAGGATAGCCCCACAATGCCGTGTTCATTTTCCGCCACATAGAATCCATAGATGGGATTCGCTCCAAACCCATCCTTTTGCAGCTGTTCTACAGTATTGATCACCTCATGTGATGCATTTTCATACGCCGCCAACTCCCTGATAAGTTCAAGTACACGCGGCAGATCATGTTGAGTACCTTCCCTGATTTTCATTTTGATACTTTTATCAAAAACATGTTGCTACATCGTTTTCTTCATCAGTGGAGGAATGACACCCATGGTGTACCACGTGAAGGCAAATTGGTCAGCGGTTACATCCAGCGCTTTCGACAAATTCGAAGATCCATGTCCCGATTTTGTATCAATACGAATGAGCGTGGGGTTGTTACTAATGTTGTCTGCCTGAAGCGTAGCGGCAAACTTGAATGAATGTGAAGGCACCACCCGATCATCATGATCCGCAGTAGTAATCAATGTGGCCGGATAGGCCGTGCCCGGCTTAAGTGCATTCAAAGGCGAGTATTTTTTGATATACTCAAACATTTCCTTCGAGTCATCAGCAGTTCCAAAGTCATAGGCCCATCCGGCGCCGGCAGTAAACTTATGGTAACGCAACATATCCATCACACCCACAGCGGGAAGTGCTACTTTCATTAATTCCGGACGCTGGGTCATCGTTGCCCCCACCAGCAGACCGCCGTTGGAGCCACCAACTACTGCGAGATAATTGGAGGAAGTGTATTTTTCGTTAATAAGATATTCACCCGCTGCAATGAAGTCATCAAATACATTTTGCTTATTCATCAGGCGTCCGGCATCGTGCCACTTCTCTCCGTACTCACCACCACCACGAAGGTTCGGTTGTGCAAACACGCCACCATTTTCAAGCCACACCACACGGGAAGTGCTGAACGATGGCGTGAGACTTATGCCAAATCCACCATACGCGTATAACCAGGTAGGGTTTTTGCCATTTAGCTCCAGCCCCTTTTTGTACACAATAAACATGGGAATTTTAGTGCCGTCTTTGCTGCTATAAAAAACCTGCTTGGTTTCGTAGTCTTCGGGTTTAAAATCCACCTTGGGTTGAGCATATAATGTTGATGCTCCTGAAGAAATATCAAATTTATAAATGGAGGTTGGCGAGGTAAAAGATGTGAAGGAGTAATAAACCTGCTTCTCATCTGCCCTCCCATTAAAGCCACCCGCTGAGCCAATGCCTGGAAGTGCGATATCCCGTTCAGCCATTCCTTTATAGTCAAATTGTTTGATGAAAGTACTTGCGTCTTTAAGGTAATTCACAAACATCTTTTTATTTGCGGTTGAAACTCCCTGCATTGCATTGTCTGTTTCCGGCACAATGTCCTTCCAGTGCTCAACAGCAGGTTTTGAAAAGTCCACCGTTACAATTTTATTGTTCGGAGCGTTTAAGTCGGTCTGGATGATCAAAGTGTTTCCATCATTTTCCACGAGGTTGTGGTTGTGATCAAAGTCTCCCACGATTGTGACAAGCTTGCCCTTAGGATCTTTCAAGTCTTGAATGTACAACTCGTTCCCTGTGGTGCTGGTCCTTGCTGAGATTACTAAAAATCGCTCATCTTCTGTTAGTCCCGCACTTGCATATCGACGCGGCGTTTGCTCACCACCAAACACAAGCTGATCGCTTGCCTGCAGGGTACCAAGCTTATGGTAATAAATTTTATGATATTGAGTCTTGGCAGATAGTTCTGAGCCTTTGGGCTTATCATAGCTGCTGTAATAAAATCCATCATTGCCTTTCCATGCGATGCCCGTAAATTTCAAATCACGGAGTGTATCCCCAATAATGGCTTTGTCATCGGCCTTCATTACTACCGCCTTACGCCAATCTGATCCTCCTGTTTGAATCAGGCACGCCAGCAAGGAACCGTCCTTTGAGAAGAACATTCCAGCCAAAGCGGTGGTACCATCTTTTGAAAAAGTATTCGGGTCAAGGTAAACTTCTTCCGCGCCGTTTTCTTCTTTTTTGCGGTATTGTACATTATGATTCTGAAGGCCACTGTTTTTAGAATAGTAGTAATATTCTCCTTCCCTGTGAGGTGCAGAAAGTCGTTCATAGTTCTGCACTTCATCCAACCGCTTGCGAATGGCATCCCGAAAAGGAATGTTTTTCAGATAGCCGAACGTCACATCATTTTGTGAGGTCACCCATGCGGCCGTTGCTTTAGTTGTATCATCCTCCAGCCAGCGATAGGGATCGGCTACGGGTGTGCCAAAGAGTGTATCAATGGTCGTATCCTTTTTTGTAGCCGGATAGTTTGAAACAACAACCTGTTCCTGCTTGGGCGCACAGGAAAACAGAATGAAGGCCACCCCTACTGCACTGATCAATTTTTTCATAAAGATTTTTTAAAAGACAGTGAAAGTAATGGGAGTTGGGTGAAACAACAAAAATTTCTTCACCCTCTTTCCATGGCATTGTTCTTATGCCTACCAGGCTCTAAAAATCTGTGGAGCCTTGCCTCAATAAAAAACCCCGAAAAAATTTCGGGGTTTTGAACTCTTTTAGAAAAGCATCAGGCTGCTTTTTGAAAAGATTCAGCCCTCATTTCTTTTTGATTAGAAATATGGATGACTCCCAGCTTGTCGAGTAGCTTAATAACCTGATAGGTGGGATCAATCTCATGCCAGCGAATGCCTCCAAAGTTGGCCCGTGAACTTAACTTATGATGGTTGTTGTGATAGCTTTCACCCATCATGAGAAAGTCAACAGGCAAGAAATTTCTGGAGGTGTCTCCCACTTCAAAATTGCGGTAACCGTATTTATGTGCAAACCAATTGATGATGGCGCCGTGAATGGGGCTCATCAAAAAATGAATCGGCAACAAAAGCCACAGCCACCATACGGTTGCAAACTGCCAGTAAATAAAGACGTAGATCGCGCCCCAAAAGAGGCGTGAGGGCCATGAACGGGCAAATTTGTCAAAGACAGGCCACTGCGGAACGCCATCAGTGAATCGTTTGTCTGGAACAAGGATTTTATTTGCAATCGAAGAATAAATCGTGCGTGTCTTCCACATCATCTTCCAGATGCTCTCATCATACTTGGGTGAATGTGGATCCTCTTCCGTATCAGCAAACGCATGATGCATGCGGTGCATGACGCCGTATCCAAAAGGGCTCAGGTAGTTAGATCCTTCAAAAATCCAGGTCAGAACAAAGAATACTTTTTCCGTAAACGGGCTCATCGTAAAAGCCTTGTGCGAAGCATAGCGATGAAGGAAAAACGTCTGGAAAAATAAGGAGAGGTACCAGTGTGCGATGAAGAATGCAAAAATGACAATCATTGTAATTTAAAGGTTATAGGTGTAGCAAATTCAGTCTAACTAGCAGACCGTTTGTGCAAGACAAGGCTGCGGCTGTTTTGTGACAGAAATGGGTAAAAATTTTTAAGATTTTTTCTGAAGGGCCGCGGAAATGTCCCTTTTCAGGTCCTGAACGAACTCTGCTGCATTTCCCATGTCACAAGCTTTGCGAAAGCTCGCCATAAGCTTGGTGCAATCAGGAAGGTCAAAATGCATTTTAGAAGTCTCTTCACTCAACTTCTTCTTTGCCCTGCAAACCAACTGCCGGCAATGGTCTTTCTTCTTATCGAGCGCTTCCTGAAGGGCCTCGTAGTCAAAATCAAAAACCTCTTTAAGTACATATACGGCCCTTTCCAGCGGCTCCAGTTTCGTCAACATTACTTTGAATGCTTTTGAAAGGTCAGCTTCCAGATCCAGATGAGAGAAGTTGTTCTCTTTAAAACGATGGATGAATTCAGACACATTAATAGAGTCCAGATACTCTTCTTTCTTCTTTCTAAGTGAGTTGAGATGATTCAGACAATTGTTTGTAACGGCCTTAATCAGATACGCCTTTGTGTTCTGAATCTTATCTGAATCTATGCTTAACCATTTTAAAAAAGTCTCTTGAACAATGTCATCCGCATCAGCCCTGGACCGCACAAGGTTGAACGCAATCGACCTTAGCGTCGGCTGATACAAAGCAATGGTTTGAGACTGATTCATAACTCAGCACAAAGGTAGTTTAAAAGCACGGTTTTTACAGTAAAAATATCGGTTGAGGCTAACACCTGTTCAAAGCTGGTGGTCATGAGATTGATCCGGCCATTTTTGAACAGAAACCGTTACTTTTGTGTCGGATTTGTAACCCGTGCCAAAATGGCGACAAGCATCACTCCTGAAGTCCGCAGCAAACCGATACTTGCGCAAGAGATCGCTTTCCTGATCGTACATCTGCTTCCGTTAGCGGCTATCTATACAGGTGCCACATTGTTTGACTGGACGATGTGCCTATTTTTTTACCTATACCGTATGTTTTGGATTACCGGAGGTTATCATCGCTACTTCGCACACAAATCTTACAAAACCTCCCGGTGGTTTCAATTTGTGATTGCCTTCATGGCACAAACGTCCGCACAAAAAGGTGCGCTCTGGTGGGCAGCGCATCACCGTCATCACCACCGTCACAGCGATACACCGCAAGATCCACACTCCATGCTGATCTATGGCTTCTGGTATTCGCATGTAGGCTGGATCGTGGGGCCGGACTTTAAAAAAACAGATTATAAAGTGATCGGAGACTATGCAAAATATCCTGAATTGGTTTGGCTCAATGAGCATTACCTCGTGGCACCTACTTCGCTCGCAATCTTCCTGATGGCCATGGGTGGGATTGTTAATGGTGGCAGCATCCTGACCATGTTCACGACAGCTGGCTTCTCCACACTTTTGATTGGGTTTTTTCTGAGTACCGTTGTTTTATATCATGCCACATTCTCCATTAACTCCATCATGCACAAGTTTGGAAAGCCGCGCTATGCTACCGGAGATGAATCCAAAAACAATCTTTGGCTTGCATTGCTCACGCTGGGAGAAGGATGGCATAACAACCATCATTACTATGAAGTCGCATCGCGCCAGGGTTTTTTCTGGTGGGAGATTGATATTACTTACTACATTCTGCGGGGACTTGCAGCCGTGGGACTTATCTGGGATCTGAAAGAAGTGCCAAGACACATTCAGCTTTCCAAAGACAAGCAGCATGCGCAGGAACTGAAAAGGCAGTTTGAGCGAGATCGGCCGCCCCAGGCGCGCAATGAAAAGCAGCCAATAGAAGTGGATGTTATTGATTATTGAACGGGGGAGAAGGGCTAAAGCATATTATTGATTGGTTTACCCTCTGATTTGCAGATTTAGGAATCAGGTTTAACTTTGCAGTCCTTTTAGGTTTCAGGCCGAAATATTGAACTTTGAACCTGAAATCTGGAACATAAAATGCGGGAGTAGCTCAGTTGGTAGAGCACGACCTTGCCAAGGTCGGGGTCGCGAGTTCGAGTCTCGTTTCCCGCTCATATAATGGTTGATCGTTGTTTGTTGATGGTTAATCGCAAAAAGTGTGGGGGTTAACTCACACTTTTTTCTTTTAAAGGCTGAACAACAAAGAACGACCAACCAACAATCATAATAGTCTGCCCGGGTGGTGGAATTGGTAGACACGCAGGACTTAAAATCCTGTGGCTAGTAATAGCTGTACGGGTTCAATTCCCGTCCCGGGTACAAGAATTTGATCTGCTGATTCTCAGCGCTTTTTTATTTGCCTAGTGTTGAAGGTCATACAATTTATAGCTCCAAGATTGGAGTAATAGCACCTGAACAGCAGTTCACCCTCAATCAACCAGCAACATTTCACCTCTCCATTTAAAATCCCTCCACCCCGGAATAAAACCCTGATTTTAATTGTCTAAACATCACAAAAGGTACCGAAGGTCATAGCCATTTACCGTCTGCCATTCTTTTGCAAACGAAATGTGTTTTTAATCTGTTTACCTCTCAACTTTGCACCGCTGAACTCTCTATTTTATGCAATTGGTTAGGAATTTTTATGTGTTTTTGATCCTCGCGGGGTCCATTTTCTTTATGGGCTGTCAGGCGAAAAAGGATGGAGTGGCCTCCGGGTCGGGCCAAGCCCAACGCAATAGAGGACCCATGGTCGTCGAGGGCTTTGTGGTAAAGACAAGTTCGGTCAGCGAAGCCGTGGAGGTTCCGGGAACACTTTTGCCAGCAGAAGAAACAATGATACGTGCTGAAGTAAGCGGTCGCATCATTCAACTCAATTTACCGGAAGGCTCCGTAGTGCCAAAAGGGTCTGTTCTCGTAAAGTTATTTGATCAGGACCTTCAGGCCCAACTAAGAAAGTTGGAAGTGCAACTTCAGATTGCAGTGAAGACCGTGCAGCGGCAGCGTGAATTGTTGGCCATCAATGGTATTAGCCAGCAGGACTTTGACCTCGCTGCCCTGAATGTTGATAATCTGAAGGCAGACATTCAATCAACCAAAATTTCAATTTCCAAAACTGAAATACGGGCACCTTATGAAGGACAAATCGGTCTCCGGAATGTGAGCATGGGTGCCTACTTGTCGCCGGCAGACATTATCACCACCCTGCGCGAAGTGAAGCAATTGAAACTTGAATTTTCCATTCCTGAGAAGTACGCAAGAAATATTAACAAAGGGTACACCGTAAAATTTAGTGTGGATGGCGGAAAGAAAATTCATAAAGCCATTGTATTGGCTACGGAAGGAAATGTGGAGCAAAACACCCGCACCATGAAAATCAGGGCGGTCGTGTCTGAAAGTGATGTCGAATTGGTACCCGGTATTTTTGCAAAGGTCAACCTGGAATTAGGTCAGGATGCCATGGCTTTGATGATCCCTTCACAAGCGATCATACCGCAGGCACGTGCCAAGCTGGTCATCATCTTAAGAAAAGACAGTGCCCAATTCACGGAAGTCCAAACCGGGATCAGGGATTCTGCCTACGTACAGATATTGAAGGGCCTTAAGGCCGGTGATACGGTCATTACCACGGGGTTGATGGCGATCCGGCCCAATGGCAAGGTCAAGATTTCAACTGTGAATAGATTACCAAAAAAGTTATGAATATTTCAGAACTAAGCATTCGCAGACCCATTCTCACCTTTGTGATGAACATTCTGCTTGTGCTCTTTGGTGCCATTGGATTCACTTTCCTTGGTGTGCGGGACTATCCAGCCATTGATCCTCCAAACATAAGCGTGAGGACTTCTTACTCCGGCGCCAATGCTGACATCATTGAGTCGCAGATTACCGAGCCGCTTGAAAAAGCCATTAATGGTATTGCAGGGATAAAAAATATTTCATCGAGTTCGAGCGTAGGCACCAGCAACATCAACATAGAGTTTGAATTGGGTTCTGACCTTGAGGCTGCCGCCAATGATGTGCGTGATAAAGTTTCTCAGGCCGGCCGGTCGCTCCCGCAAGACCTCACGGCCCCACCGGTGGTCTCGAAAGCTGATACCGGCGGCGAAAATATTATTTCCATGACGGTGCAGAGCAGCCTGCGCAATCACCTCCAGCTTACGGAATATGCCAACAATGTTCTGGTTGAGCGGATGCAGACCATCCCGGGAGTCAGCGGGATCCAGGTGTGGGGTGAAC
>JAYVRH010000134.1:0-7587 GCA_043776495.1 Cyclobacteriaceae bacterium | reverse complement strand
GAGCGCGTCGTTAAAACCACGGCAGGAGAAGATACCTATGAGATTTTTGAATTTAAGTTGCGCTATGGCTTTCACACTCAATTGGCCCGCAATGCACTTCAACTAAACAGAGGGGTTCACAAAGGAGGGGTTCCTTTATTCAGTGACATAGCACCTTTGGCTGGAGTGGAAGCAACGGATTGGAGTTGGGCACCGTTGCTCGCTGATTTTGATAATGATGGTTTTAAAGATCTTTTTATTGCCAATGGAATTGTGGGGCGGCCTAATGGACTTGACTATATAAACTATATTTCAAGTGATTCAGCACAGCGCTTTTTTACCGACGAACAAATGATTGATAAGTTGCCCTCGGGCAAGGTTCCCAATTTTTTCTTTAAGAATCAGGGCGACCTGACTTTCAAAGATGTATCCAACTCGTGGATTGGCGATAAGCCAACCTTCTCCAATGGAGCAGCGTATGCAGATTTGGATAATGATGGCGATCTTGATCTGATCGTCAATAATATTAATGAGGAGGCACTTGTTTATCGAAACGATGTGAGGAGAGACTCGGCAAGTTTTATCAATGTTCGATTGAAAGGCTCCGGTGCGAATCGATTTGGTGTTGGGACTAAGATTATTGTTCATGCCGGACAGAAGAAATTTTACCAGGAACAATTCACATCGCGCGGGTGGATGTCCTCTGTAGATCATTTGATCCATGTTGGCCTTGGAAATGTGAAGGAAGTTGATTCCATTTTGGTTTGCTGGCCCACTGGTAAGCGACAGACAATCAAAGCACTGGCTGTTAATCAAACTACGGAAGTCAACGAAAGGGACGCAACGCTAATAAGCGTTGGCGAATCAAGACATCAATCTTCACCAATTCTTCAGGCGGTAAAGGGTGTCAATTTTGTTCATAAAGAAGACGACTTTATTGCATTTAATGTGGAGAGACTGATCCCACACATGATTTCAACGGAAGGTCCCAAAATGTCAACGGGAGATATTAACGGAGACAAGTTGGAGGATTTTTTTGTCGGTGGTGCCGCAGGACAATCGGGAGCCATCTTCATTCAGGATAGCGGGGTTCTTTTCGTAAGACGGACAGCGGTGCAGTCAGCCAGGACTCATTGGCGGAAGACACGGGCTCTGCGATATTTGATGCAGATGGAAATGGAAGCAATGACCTCGTTGTGGTGGGGGGTGGTCAGCAGTTTAGTGGTGAACATCGTTCGCTTCAACCCAGATTATACTTGAATGATGGGCGTGGCAATCTCAGGAATGCGACTGGCAATTTCCCAAAAGTTTTTAGCAATGCATCTTGCGTGAAATCAGGTGATGTAGACGGAGATGGCGATCTGGATCTATTCATAGGTGGAAGAGTAGAGGCTGGGAAGTATGGTATCGACCCCCCGAGTTATATCCTAGTCAATAATGGCCGCGGAGTATTTTCAGATGAGACGAGCAAATTTCTGCCGGGGACAGGAAATAAGTCAAGATCACTTGGTATGGTGTCTGATGCATCATGGGTGGACATAAATAAGGATGGAAAATTGGACTTGATTGCAGTAGGTGAATGGATGCCAATCACCATTCTTATTCAAGAAATGGGAGTTTTGCAGGATAGGACAAAGGATTATGGTCTGACTAATTCAAATGGATGGTGGAATACTTTATTAGTCGAAGACATCGATCAGGATGGGGACTCAGATTTCTTAGTTGGAAATCTTGGCTTCAATTCCCGACTGCGGGCAAGTACAACGGAACCCGTCAGCATGTTCATTGGCGACATTGACAATAATGGAAGCCTCGATCCTATACTGACATATTACAATCAGGGGAAACGGTATCCATTTATTTCCCGCGATCAGCTTGTGAAACAAGTGCCCTCGCTCAAACGAAGATTTCTAAAATATGCTGACTATGAAAATGTGACATTGGAGGACATTGTGTCTGTTGAACAGCAGCAGAAATTCATTAGAAAAGACGCGATGACTTTTGCTTCTGTTTACGTTGAAAATCTGGGGGGCAAATTTGTAATCCATGAGTTGCCTGTCGATGCCCAAATGTTTCCGATACACTCCTTTTGCCTGGAGGACTTGAATGCGGACAAGATAATGGACATCTTAGCAGTTGGCAATCAATTGTCGACACAACCGGATCTAGGCCGGTTTGATGCTGGATATGGTTTGGCGATGCTGGGAGATGGGAAAGGAAATTTTAAAGGAGATCCCCTTGCTTTGGATGGGTTTCTTGTAAAAGGTGAGGGGCGGGATATTCAAAAAATAGTAACCTCAAAAGGTGAGCGTTTCTTTATCGTTGCTCTTAATAATGACAGCCTGAAAGTATTTAGAAAATCTAAATGATTTACTCATGAAGAAAATTGCATCAACGGTTCTTGTGGTTCTTCTGACAGGTAATTTATTTGGCCAGGCGCCCGGGTGGATCATCGAGTCGAAACCCATTGACCCAAACAACTATTTCGGTGTGACTGTGGCAAATGGCATGATCGGCCTGGTGTCTTCTCCGGAGCCAATGAAAGTAAAGGATGTCGTGTTAAATGGCGTTTATGATTATTACCAACGTGGAAGAGTATCCAATATTTTGAAAACATTCAATCACGTCAATTTGAACCTGGATGTGGATGGAATGCGTGTAGGACAGAGTAATATTTCCAATTACATGCAAGTGCTGAATATGCAAAAAGCTGCTTTGACCACCACATTTGATGTTGGCTCGAAGGTTACTGTGAAGCATACGATGATGGCCCTGCGGCACTTGCCCTATACGTCGTTGGTCATGGTAGAAATCAAAGCCAATAAGGATGTGATAATTGTTCCCATGAGTGTGATAGAAGCACCGAATCACTTAGCAGAGGTTAAGAACTTGTATAGCGAGATTGACAGGCCCCATGTGACGATACCATTGCTCACGTCTGTCGGGAAGAGCCCGTCGGGAAAGCATACCGTGGCGGTGAGCAATAGCATTATTTTCTCAGAGCCTCACGGAATGGAGCCAGATTTGATTCATGAAGATTGGGATTACAACATGCACCTCATGAAATTTACCAAGACATTAAAAGCCGGCGAGACTTATCGTTTTAGTGTCGTAGCCTCGGCAACCTCTACGGAACATTACAATGATCCGTTGAATGAAGCTGAACGTCTGACCATTTTTGCAAAATTGGAGGGCACCCAGCGTTTATTGCAGCGCCATGAGGCGGATTGGGAAAAACTTTGGAAAAGTGATATCATCATTGAGGGCGATCTTCAGGCTCAAAAGGATATTCGGTTTGCGCTCTATCATCTTTATTCGTTCGCTCGCGAAGGCACTGCCTACAGTCTTTCACCCATGGGCTTGTCGGGCTTGGGTTACAATGGACATGTGTTTTGGGATACGGAGCTTTGGATGTATCCGCCATTGTTGATGATGCAGCCGGCGATTGCCAGATCAATTTTAGATTATAGGTTTGAGCGACTCGAAGCTGCGCGGCAAAATGCGTTTTCGCACGGCTATAAAGGAGCGATGTTCCCCTGGGAATCATCTGATGAAGGTTCGGAAGACACCCCCGTATGGGCGTTGACAGGGCCTTTCCAGCAGCATATTACAGGTTGTATTGGTTGGGCATTTTGGAAATACTATCAGGTTACAAAAGATAAGATATGGCTGCGGGATCGCGGCTATCCAATGTTGAAGGAAGTTGCAGATTTTTGGGCAAGCCGGGTAGAGCGTAAGGGGCCAGGTCAATATGAGATCAACAATGTAATTGGTGCGAATGAGTGGCAGGAGAATATTGATAACAATGCTTTCACCAATGGGATGGCCATCACGGTGCTTCGGTATGCAACTCAGGCGGCAAAGGAATTGGGAATGGATGCCAATCCGGATTGGGAGCATGTGGCGCTAAATATTCCGATCTTGAAATTTCCGGATGGAACCACGAAGGAAAACGCGACTTATGATGGAGTCGAGATCAAGCAAGCGGATGCCAATCTTTTGTCTTATCCATTGGAAATTGTAACTGATCGGGCTCAGGTTGAAAAAGACCTGAAGTATTATGAACCCAGGATGTCGCCCAGCGGCCCTGCTATGGGAAACTCGGTGTTATCCACATTGTATTCCAAACTCGGCAATCCCGAGAAGGCATACGAAATTTTCTTAAGGAGCTATAAACCCAATGAGGTGGCGCCTTTCGGTGTGTTGGCTGAAACTGCAGGTGGAGCAAATCCTTATTTTGCTACGGGTGCTGGAGGTATGCTACAGGCCATTCTCTTCGGATTTGGTGGATTGCAGATAACTGACACAGGCATTGTACAGACAAAGACAAAACTGCCAGCTAAATGGAAGGCTTTGGAAATGAAGGGAGTCGGTATTAACCGATCCAACTATATTGTGAAGTAGGGTGCCATCATTTGTCTGGAAACTGACAAAGATCATTTCATTGTATGAATTTAGTGACCTAATATTGCTAAACTTTTAATCTCCTATGATTCGATACGGATGGGTTGCTTTGGTCTTTGTGGTTTTTGGGTGTGGTTCCAATTCCGTAGAATATAAAGCCAAGGTTCAAAACACGGATTACATCCATCGTACATTAAAAAAGGTCACTGACCTTATTGTGTATGATATTTTTTCACCACCTGTGGCGAGCAGAATTTATGCCTATACGAGCATTGCAGGATATGAGGCCCTCATTCCGCAAAATAAAAAATATGTAAGCATGGCTGGCCAGTTAAATGGGTTAGGTCTTGTGCCACAGCCGGACTCCCTTCTAGCGTATTGTTTTCCTCTGGCTTCTGTTGAGGCAATGATTAAAGTAGGGAAGGCTCTGGTGTTCTCGGAGGATAATATGGATGAATTTCATACTAAGATCATGCAGGAGTTCAGAGATGCCGGGGTTCCAGAGGATGTATTTGAACGCTCGGTAACTTATGGCAGTGCGGTTGCAGACCACATCATGGCATGGTCATCAAAGGATAACTATAAGCAATCCCGTTCATTTCCCAAGTATTCTATTGTGAGTGATCCTGCCACCTGGAAACCTACTCCACCTGCTTATATGGACGCGGTTGAACCCCATTGGAATAAGATCCGGCCTTTTGCCATTGACTCTGCCACGCAATTTGTTCCTGTTCGGCCCACCCAGTTTTCGACGGACAAAAGGACCCAATTTTACAAAGAGGCTTATGAGGTGTATGAAATTGGAAAGGGCCTGACGGAAGAGCAGCGCAACATTGCTGCCTTTTGGGATTGCAACCCGTTTGTAATGAATGTGAACGGCCATGTGATGTTTGCTACAAAGAAGATTTCGCCCGGTGGCCATTGGATGAATATCACCCGGGTGGCCTGCAAACAATCGAATCTGGATATGCTGCAGACCGTGGAGGCGTACGTCAGGGTTTCGGTATCATTGATAGACGGATTTATCAGCTGTTGGGATGAGAAATACAGGAGTCGCTTGATACGACCTGAATCTTATATCAATCAGTATATCGACGAAAATTGGGTGCCTTTGCTTCAAACACCACCTTTTCCGGAATACACCAGTGGGCATAGCGTGATATCGAGTTCGGCTGCAATAGCATTAACAGACCTTTTTGGAGAAACCTTTGCCTTCACAGACTCGACAGAAATGGAGTATGGCATGACTGCCCGCAGTTTTACATCTTTTCAGCAGGCCTCAGAAGAAGCCGCTGTCAGTAGAATCTATGGAGGGATACATTACAAGCCCGCTTGTGAAAATGGGAAGGCTCAGGGAAGGGCCATCGGAGATTTCATCAGACAAAAAATCAAGACGCGCCGAGAAGATTAGATCGACATCCGTAATCGCCTTATTTTTTCTTAGTAATAATCTGAATCACACCATTGGAGCCCCTGATGCCATACAGTTGCTGACCTTCAGTTGCTTGAATCACATTCACCGTCTTGATATCATTTACGTCCACTGCATTGACTGCATCCTGATAGTTTATCCCAACCGGTGAGTTATTTACTACGAAAAGCGGCTGGTTGCTCCCCCCAATGGATGACGCACCCCTGATCATGACACTCACATCACCTCCTCGTTGGTCAACTTGGACCCCGGGTACCCTCCTTAAATAATTTACAAGCGTTAGACCATTGTTTCCTTCTGCCGTAGTGATTGATTTACTATCTCCAGTTGGCTTTGGAGCGGAGCTTGTAGTGTTACTGGATTGACAGGAGACAAAAAGAAGCCCCATAAAAGCGGTTATGAAAAACAGTTTGGTTCTTTTCATAATATAATTATTTGCGTGAATACCATCTAATTTCGAATTCAAAATCAAAGATAACATATATACGTTCAATCATTGGGACAGGTTTCGGTATTTCAGAACCAAGTTGGGCGATTATAAGTACTATTTCGTACGGTAAGACAGTTAAGACAGCGTTGTGGGTACGTTAAATTGTTCCTGCCATCATAGGTGCAGGTTGTCCATGTGACTCGAAAAGGCAAATCTCCATTAAGAATATAGAATCGATCAAAAGTTTGATTCACCGCTTGAAAATACCCATAGACTTTTTCAGTGGGATCGTTCACGTTGTGGACATTTCCGGTGATTTCTGCAGGTGGGGTATCAAATATCGATCCCGTCTGGTTGGCCAGGATGTTTAGCTGACGCCAATACTCGTAAGCCTCTTTGGTCATGGAAGTTTGATAGGTTGTAAAGTAATGCTTCTCGTAAAGGGAGTAATCAACAAGTCTTGAGCTCAGCAGGAGGTTGCTGGTACTGGAAGCTTTCAACTCAACGCCATTAAACAACGTGATTCTTTGAGGGTCAGCATTTTGTGAGATAAAGCAACTGGGTGGAGTAAATCCAAAGGGATCTGGAAAATCCGTTGGAGAGAGTATGAAATCTTCCCAAACATTCCATTTGATGTAGTTGTTGGCAGGCAGTTCGGCATTGGCATACACTTTCAAAAAGGGCTGGGTCAGAAGGGAGCCCTCCGAATCAATGAACTCTTCGTATTTTGCTTCATATCGAGTTGAAACCTTTCCTACACTGAGCGCCATTTGCTCGAACGCAGATTCATATACTTCACCGGAAGAAATTTTGATCTGAATGTGATATGTCTTTCCAGGAATGCCTGAAAATTGAGAAAGCGTATACACTCCCGGCCTGGAGATATCTTCCGTAAAGAGGTAAGCCTGCCCCGCATTGTCTAGAAGTTTTATGGACGCGCCTGACAAGGGGTACGGTAGGCGTGATTCATCCGCAGTCCGACCCAGCTCAATAATGTTTTGATCTTTTATCGTGCTGATTTGTCCGGAAATAACGAGTCTACCTCCGATCCTTGTTGTTTTGATATCAACCGGCGTCAGGCAACCGGCGAAAAGCAAAGCATATATCAGCTGCCTGCTCATGTTATGAATTACTTTACTGAATTTCAATTCCTGGGCCATGCTAGAACTTGAAATTATAGGTAAGTGAAGGTAGCGGTGCACCTAAAATGGACAGTTGGTAAGGCTTAGGTATCAAATAAGTGCTTGCCGGCCTTTGGTAAAATACGGAATAGGCATTGTCGCGGCCGAATAAATTGTAAACCGAGAATACCAATGAATCATCCAATTTGTTTATCACATTC
>JAYVRH010000133.1:0-2329 GCA_043776495.1 Cyclobacteriaceae bacterium | reverse complement strand
GCAGCAATTTCATTTTCATGGATCAGCTCGCGGTCAGTACCCACCAGCGGAAACATGATCTCGGGTATGGGATTCATTCCCTCTTTTGTCAATTCGGCCGCAGCCTCAAAGATGGCGCGTACCTGCATCTCTGTGATCTCCGGATAGGTGATGCTCAGGCGCACACCGCGGTGACCCATCATCGGATTATTCTCAGCCAATTCATCCGCGCGCTTGTCAAAGGCAGCCGCTGTGATCTTCAGGCTTTCCGCCATTTTCTCACGGTCGCTATGATCCTTGGGAACAAATTCATGCAAGGGTGGATCCAGCGTGCGGATGGTAACGGGAAGTCCGCTCATGGCAGCAAGTGTTGCTTTTACATCTGCCTTGACAAAAGGAAATAATTCGTTGAGTGCTTCTACGCGGGCTTCCGTGGTCTTTGCCATGATCATCTTGCGAAGAAGAAACAATGGTTGCTCCGAGCCTTTGCCATAGAACATGTGTTCTGTTCTGAAAAGTCCGATGCCTTCTGCGCCGAACTTTCTTGCCCGCGTGGCATCTTCCGGTGTATCGGCATTGGTTCTTATGTTCAGGGTACGCACACTGTCGCACAGACCCATGAATTTTTTGAATCGTGGATTTTCTTCAGCCGCTTTGATCATTCCAAGCTGGCCTTTAAAAATATTACCTGCAGTCCCATTCAGAGAAATCCAATCGCCTTCCTCGAAGCGGTTGCCTCTTGCAACAAAATACTTCTGGTCAGCATGAATCTCCAGTTCTCCTGCACCGACGATGCAGCACTTGCCCCAACCACGGGCCACGAGCGCGGCATGGCTTGTCATCCCTCCGCGTGCTGTCAGGATTCCCTCTGCCGCACGCATACCTTCCACGTCTTCGGGATTGGTTTCTTCTCTGACCAAAATCACTTGCTTGCTTTGTCTTCTCCAGGCCACCGCTGCTGCCGCCGTGAACACCACTTGTCCGCAAGCACCCCCTGGGCCCGCAGGCAGTCCGCTGCCAACGATGGGTGTTTTCTTTTCTTCTTCCGGATCGAGGATCGGATGTAACAGCTCTTCCAGTTGAGCGGGTGTCACTCTTTCGATCGCTTCGTATTTGCTGATCAATTTTTCAGAGTACATATCCAATGCCATGCGAATGGCCGCCGGGCCTGTACGTTTTCCTACACGACATTGTAACATCCACAATTTGTTTTGCTGGATGGTGAATTCAATATCCAGCATATCATGAAAATGTTTCTCCAGCCGGTTGACATATCCCACCAGCTCTTTATAAAGTGGTGGCATCTTTTGCGCCAACGTAGGCAGTGGAGAATTCTGGTTGTTCTGACTGGAGGAGTTTACGGGATTGGGTGTGCGGATGCCAGCTACGACGTCTTCACCTTGCGCATTGGTAAGCCATTCGCCATAGAACGCTTTTTCGCCCGTGGCGGGATTGCGCGAGAAACCAACACCGGTGGAGGAGTTGTCGCCCATGTTTCCAAAAACCATGGCCTGAACATTCACGGCCGTACCCCATTCTTGCGGGATGCCTTCGATTTTGCGGTAAGCAATGGCGCGATCGCCGTTCCAACTGCTGAACACGGCGCGTATGGCATTCCACAATTGTTCTTTTGGATCTTCTGGGAACTCAACGCCCAGCACAGCTTTGATTTTTTGTTTGAAAACATCCAAGAGTTGTTTCAAATCATTGGCCGTGAGGTCGCGGTCCTGGGTGACGCCTCTTTTTTTCTTGAGGGCATCCATTTCTTCTTCCAGCTGGCGTCGTATGCCATGGCCGTGCGCAGCGCGACCGGTGCCTTTTTCCATGACCACATCGGCGTACATCTGAATGAGTCGCCGTTGACTATCGTAGACGAAGTGCGGATTGCCGGTTTTTCGGATTAAGCCTTCTCTTGTTCTGTCGGTTAAACCAACATTCAGCACAGTCTCCATCATGCCTGGCATGGACCGACGCGCCCCCGACCGGATGGATAACAGCAATGGGTCGTCCGCATCGCCAAACTTGCTGGTCATGATTTTCTCAATGCCGGCCAGGGATTTGTCTGCTTGTGCAAATAAGTCTCCCGGAAGTTGCTTGTTGTGCTGATAGTAATAATTACATACCTCGGTGGTGATGGTAAACCCTGGTGGCACAGGCATGCCCAACTTCGACATCTCCGCGAGGTTGGCGCCTTTGCCGCCGAGCAGTTCTTTCATGGTGCCGTTGCCAGCTGTTTTGTCGTTGCCAAAAGGGAATACCCAGCGAATGATCTTCTTTGTTGATTTTGAATTCGTTTTCATGAGGCAGAATTTACTAAAGCAACTTAATGCCTTCAATGAATATTGGGTAT
>JAYVRH010000132.1:0-7592 GCA_043776495.1 Cyclobacteriaceae bacterium | reverse complement strand
ACATACATGATTCCGGACAATTTCTCCCATTAATCCCGCCGACAGCATGAAGGCAAATAAATAATAAGAGCTACCAGACCCATGAAATCAAAATTCCTTCTTGTTCTGGTAACTTCTTGCCTCCTCACCGCTTGCTCACAACACTCCAAGACGAAGTTCGAAGCAAAAGTGGAAGAGGCGGCCATCCGGTCGGTGATCAGCGCAGCACAAATCGCGTGGAACAACGGCGACATCGACGCGTTTATGGAGGGATTTTGGAAATCGGACTCTTTGCAGTTTATCAGTGCCCGCGGCCTCAGTCGCGGTTGGGAGGCGACAAGGGAAAATTACATAAAAGGTTTCCCTGAACGTTCGTCCATGGGTACGGTAAGTTATGAGATTTTATCATTGACATCTTTGGCACCAAATATTTTTATTTTGACCAGCAGGTATGAGATCACTCAGGAGGTTGGTAAACGTGAAGGCATATTTACAGCCATCTTCAGAAAGATCAATGGAAAGTGGCTGGCGGTGCATTATCATGCATCGTGAACAGCGAAGGCTTTTAACCGCCGAGGCGCAAAGACGCAAAGAAGGATTTACTGGAGACTCCATGTGGTCGGTGTTGCACCGACCACTCACACCGTGAAATGCATTTAACCGCAGAGGCGCAAAGACGCGAAGAGGAATTTACTGGAGATTCCATGTGGTCGGTGTTGTCACCGAACACTCACACCGTGTACTCTGTGCTATCTCCGATCACTCACACCGTATAGTCGGAGTTCTCACCGACCACTCACACCGCGAATGAATGCATTTAACCGCAGAGGCGCAGAGACGCAAAGAAGTATTTTGTATTCTCAGCGTCTTGGCGCCTCAGCGGTTAGCCCTTTTTTATCTCCTCCCTCACAAAACTCATCAGCTCCCGGATATAAGGTTTGCTAAAATCAAATTTGATACCGGCGGCACGGTATATCTCCGGTATGGTACGCAGGTTACCCAGCTTCAATGCTTTGAGATAGCCATCGAGTCCTTGCTTCTTGTCTCTTTTGAAATTGCGCCACACCGCAATCGCGCCAAGCTGCGCCATGCCATACTCGATGTAGTAAAATGGCACTTCATACAAATGCAATTGCTTCTGCCATAGATAATCTTTAGCCTCTTCAAGGCCTCGCCAGTCTGTGACGGTGTCGGCAAACTCATAGAAAATTCTATTCCAATGATTTTTTCTTTGTTCGACCGTATGCTCCGGATGTTCATAAATCCAATGCTGGAATTTGTCTATCGTAGCGACCCATGGAAGTGTTTCGATGATGTCTTCCAATTGTTCCAGCTTTGCACGAGACTCGTCATCAGGTTTTTGGAAGAATACACTCCAGTGGTCCATCGATATCAACTCCATGGACATGGAAGCAAGCTCCGCTACTTCCATCGGAGGACTCTTGAAATCCCCCAGTGACAAGTCTTTGGTTAAAAAATTATGTACCGCATGCCCACCTTCGTGCATGATGGTGGTCATGTCGCGCATGGTGGAAGTGGCATTCATGAAGATGAACGGGACCCCAATCTCTGACAAAGGATAATTATACCCACCCGGCGCTTTGCCTTTGCGCGATTCCAGGTCGAGATGGCCCATGGCATTCATGATCTGAAGGCACTCTCCCAGGAACGGATCCAGTCTATGAAAGCATTCAACCGATTTTTCAGTGAGGTCCTTTCCGCCATCAAATGCTTTTAACGCTGGTCGGCCTTCTGCGTCAACTGCTTTGTCCCAGGGTCGCAAGGAATCAACCTTCATTTGTTCTTTTCTATTTTCCGCAAGTTCCTCCAACACCGGCACCACCTCAGACGAAATCGAATCGTGAAAATCGAAACAATCCTTTGGCGTATAGTCAAAGCGTCCGTAAGACTTGAACATATAGTCGCGGAAGTTGGCGAAGCCCGCATTTTGAGCTACACGATGACGAAGTTGAATGAGTCTGGAATACAATTCATCGAGCGTCGCCTTATCTTTCAGTCGCCTTTCTGTAATCTTCTTGTACACATCCTCTCTTACCGTCCGGTCCGTTTCCAACAACAGCACACCGGCCTGTTGAAGCGTCAACTCCTGCCCTTTCCATTCAATCGTCATGGCACCGGAGAGTTGGGCGTACTTTTGTGTTTCCGTATTAATTTCTGTGTACAGTGGCACGTTCTCTTCACGGAAGATTTCGATGTCCTTCTTCAGGTTGCGCACCAAAATATCAAAGCCCTCCTCTTTTGACAGCTCTAAAATGAATGGAGACGCGGCTGCTTTCTTATTTAATTGATCAGATAACGGCGCGATCTGAGGCTGGATTTTTTGAATAAACTCCTGATAACGTTCACTGTTTTCCTTATTATCCGTGTAGCAAGTCATACGAATATAGCGCCATCCCAGATCCTCACTGATGGCAGATTCCAACTCACTGCGATCAGACAACCAATCCTTGAGGATATGTAGAGAAGAAATCTCTCTGGAGAGAAGTGTGTCGAAGTATGGTTTTAACGCATCCCAGGTAGTCACGGAGAATGATTCATCCAAAAACTTGCGTGGAGGACGCTGTGGAATTTGCAATTGCTCAAGCATTGTTTATAGCTTATGGTCGAAAATAAAACTCTCAAAGCTAATTCGTCCTTCTCGACATAAAAATACAGGAGCGATAATTGTCTTACTAATCATCTTCTGCTTTCAAGACAAGCAACAAGAGTTATTTCCAATATAAAATACGAACCGAAGACAGTTTACAAGGGTTTTTTCTTTGGCATTGGGACGAAAGCGGAAGTTGTCTTCTGATAATCAATAAATGCCTGTCCTCTGGACTTCAACATTTGTGTCTCCGTATATACAATACCGGTAACTCTGGTGAGAAAGTAATGCATCGCCAGCGGACAAATGATGCTGGCAAATCCCCATGCTGAATCAAGTGCCATGATAAAGTAAGACACCCAAATGAGCCATTCAAAAAAATAATTCGGATGCCTGGAGTAGTACCATAGCCCCCGGTCGCAAATCTTTCCTTTGTTGGTTGGATCCTCTTTGAATTTTTTAAGCTGTTGGTCTGCTGAACTCTCACCGATGAGCGCGACCAGCCACAGACATGCTCCCCCTACTTCGTAATAATGTAAAGAAGGCGTGGTGTTTACCATCATGAGCGCAAAAGGCAGTGAAAGAATCAGCGCAAGGATTGCCTGGAAATAGTAAAACCGAAGCATCAGAATATTTTGTTTTTGACCCCACTCTTTCCGAAGGGCTGCATAACGTACATCTTCAAGGTGGCCAATGGTTCGCAAGTACAAATAACCGGCAAGTCTGAATCCCCACACCGTCACAACGATCAGCACCAATAATTGCCTGGGTGCATAACCATCTACCAACACAAAATAGATCATGGCCAATATTGGAAAACTGGCAGACCAAACCGTGTCTACAATGGCAGCGTTCTTTGTTTTTAGTTGTAAGAGCCAGGTAAAGGTGAACACGACTAAAAGCACTCCACCACCCACATAAAATAGAGGAAGGAGATCGTTCATGCGGACTTAGGTTTGAGGATAACATTGATCCCTTCTCCTTCTGCCAACGAAAATAATTGAATCAAGACATAGCCAATGGTCCCAATGCTTCCCAGGGTAAAAAATAAGACGGCCCAAATAATTTTAATCCCGATACTCCTTTCGCGGTAGAGTACCCAAAGGTAAATCACGAGGACATTCGCATAGAAATCCCATAAGGTTGCCCGCATCCATGGAATGGAGCCCAGGTAATCCCATTCCTTAAAGAGGCTGCTTTCAAGGCTGGTAGAAATCACCATATACACCATAAAAAGCCAAACCAAGGCAAGGAAAATCTTGAGAAAAGACACCATACGGCTAAATTTTACTAAACTTACGAACCTACAACACGCTTCAGATCTTTATTCAAACAATTATGCTACGTCAACAGATAATTATGGGAATTGTTATGATGGCCACCTGTTTTGCCTGCAAGACAGGTCCAGAAACAAAGACCATCGGCAACATTGAGAGGCTTGATCCTGCCCTTGACAGTATTTTATCTGCTGAGGCAAAAATTGAAATCATCGCTGAGGGCTTTGAGTGGAGCGAGGGGCCTTTATGGATTGAAGGGCAAAATATGCTACTCTTCTCGGATGTTCCTAAAAACAAGATCTATAAATGGACTGACGAAAAAGGTACCCAGCCTTATTTGTCACCATCAGGTTATACCGGTACGGAACCGCGAGGTGGCGAGATGGGTTCTAATGGTCTCCTTCTTGATGATGAAGGAAATCTCATACTTTGTCAACACGGCGACCGAAGACTGGCCATGATGTTGGCCCCATTGGATGTACCAAAAGCAGAATTCGTTACCATCGCTGACAACTATAATGGCAAGCGATTGAACAGCCCTAATGATGCCGTATTCCGGAATTATGATTTCTATTTCACAGACCCTCCCTATGGTTTGGAAAAGAGAATGGACGACTCGCTCAAAGAAATTCCGTTCCAGGGCGTCTACCGTGTGCCGGCGGATGGAGGAATCAGTCTGTTGATTGACACGCTTTCCCGTCCAAACGGCATTTCGTTTTCGCCGGATGGAAAATATCTTTTTGTTGCAAATTCTGATCCTAAAAAAGCAGTGTGGTATCGCTATGATGTCGTCGAAACCACTTCCCCTGAAGGAACGATAGACGTGACGGTGAATTCAGGCAAAATATTTTATGATGTGACTTCCCTGGTCGGCACCGTAAAAGGTTCTCCAGATGGAATGAAAATCGACAGCAAAGGAAATATCTTTGCCACAGGTCCCGGAGGAGTTTTTATTTTCAACCTTGAAGGAAAATTGCTTGGCAAAATCAACCTTCCTGATGCCAGTTCAAATACGGCGCTCACCGGGGATGATAAAACATTGTTTGTCACCAATGATATGTATGTGCTTAGGATCAAGATGAGGAAGTAACGCTCCCAAAAGACAGACAGAATACTATTTATAAGGAAACATTGTGATCAGCTCCTCAGAAAAAAATATTCGCATTCAGCGAGGAGTGGTTGGCTTGGCGATTATTCTATTTGGAATCAAACTGGCAGCGTACTTTCTCACTTCCTCTGTTGCCGTCCTGACAGACGCGCTGGAGAGCATCATTAACATTATCGCAGGCGTCATTGGCTTGTACAGCCTACATCTGTCTTCAAAACCGCGCGATGAAGACCATCCCTATGGGCATGGTAAGATTGAATTCATATCTGCCGCCATTGAGGGCACGTTGATCATCATGGCAGGTCTCATTATTATCGTTGAATCCATCAGCGTGTTTATTCATCCGAAATCCATTCATCAACTCGATCTTGGAATCATTCTCATCTCAATCACAGCACTTATTAATTTTGTGGTGGGCACGATCTCCATAAGACAAGGAAAGAAATCCAACTCGATGGTGATGATTTCCAGCGGAAAGCACCTTCAATCGGATACTTACTCCACGTTGGGGATCATTGTAGGTCTCATTCTAATTTTAACGACCGGAATATCCTGGCTGGACAGCATCGTTGCCATGGTGTTTGCGCTGCTCATCTTATATAACGGTTACAAAATTCTGCGTCAATCGCTGGCAGGCATCATGGATGAAGTCGACACGGTGCTTCTCACATCCATGGTAAAGTTGTTAAATGACCATCGACGTGAAAACTGGATTGACCTTCACAACCTTCGCATCATCAAATTTGGACCCATCTTACACCTGGATGCGCACCTTACTGTTCCCTGGTACCTGAACGTGAACGAAGCACACGCCGAAATCGATGCCCTGGCCGGATTGGTGAGCAAAGAATATGGGGAGAGCCTCGAGCTTTTTGTTCATTCTGACGGGTGCATGGATTTTTCGTGCAGCCTGTGCAACAAAAAAAACTGCGCCGTGCGAAAATTTCCATTCAAACAATCAATTGAATGGACCATGGAAAATATTTCAACGAATACGAAACATAGATTACATTGACACTCAATCATTAATTACCACACACCATGCGCTTCACCTTCCTGCTTCTGTTCATTACTTCCCTTGCTATTGGCCAAAAGGTCACCCCCTTGGATCAAAAGATCAAAGAATTCGATCTCTATGTTGAGAATGGACGTAAGCAATGGGAAGTGCCCGGCCTGGCACTGGCGGTGGTAAAAGATGGCAAAGTGATTTTCAAGAAAGGATATGGCGTTCGTGAATTGGGAAAACCGGAAGTCGTGAACACCGAGACCTTATTCGCGTGCGCTTCTACCACGAAAGCTATGACGGCCACCTGTATGGGAATCCTCGTGGATGAAGGCAAGGTGAAATGGGATGACCTCGTCATCACTTACCTTCCAGAATACCAGCTCTACGATCCATTTGTGACCCGAGAGTTAAGAATAAGGGATTTGTTTATACACAACAGCGGCGTGGGCAACGCGGATTTTGTCTGGACCATCATGGATATTTCCCCAGAGGAGATTCTTAAAAAAATGCGGCAGGTAAAGCCGAGTTATTCCATGCGCTCGAGTTTCATCTATCAAAATATTTTTTACATCGCGGCGGGAGAAGTCATCAAAAAGATTAGTGGCAAGCCGTGGGAAGTATTTATTCAGGAAAGGATCTTTACGCCACTTGCCATGACACGTACGCTGCCGATGAGGAAATATATCAAAGACGACAACCAGACAAGGCCCCACTTCAAAGTTGAAAAGGTTATTCAGCCCATTGGTTATACGAAGGATGATGCTGTGGGACCGGCAGGTTCAGTCTGGGCCTCCATTGACGATATGAGCAAGTGGGTGGTGTGCATGCTGGACAGCAGTAAGTACACCGGTGGTAGGCTGCTAAAGAAAGAAACATGGAATGAGATGTTTAAACCTCAAACACTCGTAACCCCGAGTGGATTTTATCCCACCGCACAGATCACCAAACCAAACTGGACAACCTATGGACTGGGTTGGTTTCAGCATGATTATAAGGGCAGAAAATTAAATTTTCATACCGGCAGCCTCGATGGCCTGACCGCCATCAATGCCCAAATCCAGGAGGAAAATATCGGATTCTATATTTTTGAAAATTATGATCATGCTGAACTTCGTCATGCTCTAATGTACAAAGCCCTCGACCTGTTTGCCCTGGGCGGGAACCGCGACTGGAGTTCGGAGTTCTTTAAGCTCTACGCTTCCCTTGGTGGAAAAGCAGAAAAAGTGACCAGTGATTTTGAAGCAAAAAGAGTACTAAATACGAAACCAACTTTAGCCATGGAGGCATATGCCGGAAAATATTCTGATCCGTTATACGGGGATGTGGAAATCACAGTGAACGGCAACCAACTGGTGGTTATCGTTAATAATTTGGTGAAGGCCAATTTGGATCATTGGCATTATGACACCTTCCGTGGGTGGTATGAAAAGAAATGGAATGGCAAAACAAATGCCACGTTCGTAATGGGGGCTGATGGGAAGGTTAAGAGTGTTAACTCTGATGGGATTGAATTTATGAAAAGTAAATAGAACTCTGTCAACATTTCCAGTTATGTCTGTTCCTCAGAGTCCCCGAGGCGGTAGACTCTGAGAAGGCCAATGCGATTGAATTCAT
>JAYVRH010000131.1:0-2335 GCA_043776495.1 Cyclobacteriaceae bacterium | reverse complement strand
GCCAACTTAAAATGATTGATGAGGTCAAGCCTTCCCCTTTCAGTCAATTTGATATTTTCTTCGCCTCAGGTCACACCGACAAGATGATGCTGCCGATGATACGATACAAAGGCAGAACGATTTGTTTCGTTGCTGATCTCATCCCTTCCGTGGCGCACATCCCGATTCCATATGTAATGGGTTACGATACCCGACCACTTTTGACTCTGGAGGAAAAAGAGCGCTTCCTGAAAATTGCGGCAGACAATCAATACGTTCTTTTCTTTGAGCATGATCCACTGCACGAATGTTGTACGGTTATGAATACGGAAAAGGGCATTAGATTAGACCGTACATTTAAGTTGAGTGAGCTCTAGTCATCCATGAAATCGGTCGGGTTGGTTTTATCGGGAGGAGGAGCGAGGGGTGCTGCTCACATTGGTGTGCTTCAGGCCCTTGAAGAGATGGGTTTGAAATTCTCTCAGGTATCAGGAACAAGCGCAGGTGCGATCATCGGAGCGCTTTATGCGCATGGCTATCCCCCGAAGGATATTTTCAGCATGATTCAGCAGATGAGCATTTTGAAATCTATCAGACCAGCGTGGACTTGGTCGGGTTTGTTAAAAATGGATGGACTGCATGACATGCTCTTGAAATATCTGCCTGAGAATGATTTCGCAAAACTTAAAATTCCACTGACCATTGCCGCCACTGAAATCAGGAAAGGAGAGATCAAGTATTTCTCAGAAGGGGAATTGATCCCTGCAATATTAGCATCATCCAGCATTCCTGCTGTATTTGAACCATATGTTTTCAAAGGATTGATGTACGTAGATGGAGGGCTTTTGGATAACCTTCCAGCCGCACCGATTCGCAAAAAATGTGATTTTATCATCGGCGCCCATTGTAACATGATCAGCCAGACCTTCGATGCCACCAATTGGAAGGTAGTGATCGAACGAAGTTTGCTCATGGCCATCGGCCAAAACACCCTCGTAAGCAAGCAGTTGTGTGACGTAGTGGTGGAGCCACCGGGATTAGACAAGTATAGTAGCTTTGATATTGGTAAGGCCAAAGAAATGTTTGAAATTGGATACAAATTCACCAAAGAGAACTTCAATAGAAGTCAATTTGAGAAGGTGCTAACATGATAAAACTGCTTTACAGAACGGCTTAATTTGAACTTAAATTTTTGACATTTGTAATGTTGCTCTGTATAGCAAGGACTGAAGTCTAAACTTAAAAGATAGAAACGAGGTTACTGCTATGGGTTAAAGTTGAGAACATTGCCAAAGTTCCGGAGGAACGATAGATTTTGTAACAACGGACTTGAGTCCGTTGGAAGGAACAAAAGTGAATGAGTGAGTTCCGTAGGAACGGTGCATATCTAAGCGTAAGATGTGCCGAGCCTGCCTGACCGGTAGGCAGGCCCAAGGCTCTCTGGTGATGTTGGCACTGTATCGGATGGACTGAAGTCCATCCTTACAAAATAAAAACAAGCCTACAGCTCTCGATTAAATGTAAAACTTTGATTTTTCTGATACATTGATTTTCTACAGTATAAATTCTTGTTATCTTGAAGAGATGCCCTTTATGGAGTCGTATAAAAATATTGTAGCATAAGCAATGAACGGATTATCATTCCAGGAAGAGATTTTGCAAGGCATTCCGGATGAATTGCCGGAGCCCAAGGAATTTGATTCTTCCCTTAACCACGCTCCAAAGAGGAAAGATATTCTCTCAGTGGAAGAGAAAAAGCTGGCGCTGAAAAATGCATTGCGTTATTTTCATCCGCGGCATCATGCTGTTCTTGCCCCTGAATTTAAAAATGAACTTCAACAGTTCGGACGGATTTATATGTACCGCTTCCGTCCTGATCATGAAATCATAGCAAGGCCGATTCTCGAATATCCGTGTCACTCTTTGCAAGCTGCAGCGATCATGGTGATGATCCAAAATAATCTTGACCCTGCTATTGCTCAACATCCGCACGAGCTGATCACGTATGGGGGAAATGGGGCAGTATTTCAAAACTGGGCACAGTATCGGCTCACCATGATGTATCTCGCTACGATGGGCGATGAGCAGACACTCCATATGTACTCAGGTCATCCGATGGGATTGTTCCCTTCATCGAAAGATGCTCCACGCGTGGTGGTTACCAATGGAATGATGATTCCAAATTACTCGCGACCTGATGACTGGGAGAAATACAATGCTCTGGGAGTAACACAATATGGTCAAATGACCGCAGGCTCTTTCATGTACATCGGCCCGCAAGGTATTGTTCATGGCACCAACATTACCTTGCTGAATGCCGGCAGGAAAATAGCAAAGAGAGGAGAAGGGCTTGAAG
>JAYVRH010000130.1:0-7615 GCA_043776495.1 Cyclobacteriaceae bacterium | reverse complement strand
TGCGATGGCGGCCACATTGGGATTGATACCCCTGGCGGTTGGCCTGAACATTAACTTTGTGACGCTGTTCACTGAATTCAAACCTCACATTTTTGTGGGCGGAGATAATGTAGCCTTCTGGGGGCCGTTATCCTGGACCATGATCTTCGGGTTGATCTTTGGTACCTTCCTCACACTCATCCTTGTACCGGTCATGTATTTATTGGCGGCAAAGTTGAAAGAACGTGTGTTTAAGGTAAAAGTGAATGTGTCTGATGTCGCTCCAGATACTTCTGTGGCTTTGAATTAAAATAAAAAAATGAGAAAGTCGTCTTAGTATGAAATACGACTTTCCTCTTTATGCAAATCCGTGTAATGGCCTTATCTCTATTCATTATTTTTTTCCTCCTGACTGATTATTATTTCTTTCAGGGAGTACTCTCGGCCAGTAAAAATTGGTCTGAAGGGTGGAGAAATGGCGTGCGTATCGGTTTTTGGATACCCACCGCATTGTGTATCCTCGCCGTGTTCTGGTGGACATTCGGTGATCCATATATTTTCGGAGCCAACACAAGAAGCTTTATTATTACGGGCATTGTTGCAACCTATTTCTCCAAAATTCTGGGCATCCTCATGCTCTTCTCCGATGATCTTCAGCGGGGCATACGGTGGGCAGTGAATTATTTTAGTAAAGGAGCCGATAGAAACCTGGCCGGCCCAGTCATTCCGAGATCAGAATTTTTGTCAAAGATCGCGCTGGCAACCACAGCGGTTCCATTCACGGCTTTTGCGTATGGCATTATTTCAGGTGCTCATGATTATCGCGTGAAGCGGGTAACGGTAAAACTCAAAAATCTTCCTAAGTCATTTGATGGTCTTCGCATCGGTCAGCTTTCAGATATTCATTCAGGCAGTTTCTGGAACAAGACGGCTGTAAAAGGCGGGGTAGACCTGATGCTAAAAGAGAAACCTGACGTAATATTTTTCACCGGAGACCTGGTCAACAACGAAGCATCGGAGGTGAAGGAATTCATTCCAATCTTTGATAAACTAAGAGCGCCCCTGGGTGTATTCTCTATCACTGGTAATCACGATTACGGCGATTATAAGACTTGGGCCTCGCCGGAGGAAAAACAACGCAACTTCAAAGACCTTGTTCAGGCTCATAAAATCCTGGGCTACGATATTTTGATGAACGAGCATCGGTTTCTGGAACAAGGTGGTGAGAAGATTGCCATCATTGGTATCGAGAATTGGGGTGCCGGACGTTTTTCAAAATATGGAAAATTGGATCAGGCGATGCAGGGAACGGAGGAAGCCGCTGTCAAATTATTATTGTCACATGACCCTACGCATTGGGATGCGGAAGTAAGACCCAATCATACTGATATTGATGTAACCTTCGCAGGGCATACACATGGTTTTCAATTTGGTGTCGAGATAGGAAATTTCAAGTGGAGCCCTGTCCAGTATGTTTACAAACAATGGGCCGACCTTTACCAGGAAGGTGATCAATATATCTACGTGAATCGCGGCTTTGGGTATCTTGGCTACCCCGGGCGTGTGGGCATTCCTCCAGAGCTGACGATGATAGAATTGAAGCGGGCTTGATGGTCAAAGTGAGGTGTCACCTACCTGCACCAACTTATTCCCCTTAAACATTTCTTTGAGATTACCCTTCAGGTTTTTCTCTTGCTTCCTGGATAGGTACTTCAAGTCGAAAGAGTACTTCGTTTCGCCTTCTTTGCCCCAGTGCTCGGTCTTGTGGCTGATGGTAACTTTGTTTTCTTGTTGAAACAATTTAAGGTAATCAAGGAACCTTTGCTCGGCTTTATGATCGATGCCTGCACCAATACTTACAAAGTTGACGGTAAATTGATTTCCCGAGGCCGTTTGCGTTGCCTTCTGTTGCCCGAAGGCCGAGTAACTGGATAGGATAGAAATACAGAAGATGAACTGAACTGCAATTCTAAGCCTCATTTTTCTCAAGGACCGTGATGGTAGGTTAATATTCTCGGTTGGTTAAGTTCTTTAATTTGGTCAAATCAAACCTTATTACATTAGTAACCGTTCTAATCCCCCTTCGACGAAAACCTTATCACCTTATCAGTTGCTATCTGCTTATGGAAAAATTAAAAGTAGGGTAATAAGGTTAACGAATTCGGATGGTGCTTTTGTTACTAAGGTTATAAGGTTGAGCACTGTATAAAAAAGTAAAAGTGACCGCAGAATGTTAGTGGCAATTATTTCTTGTTGTCGTAAATTGAGAATGTCGACGGCTAATCTAACCCGCATTTTGTTGCATGGCTTTCTCTTGTCTTCTTTTTTCGTCGATTGAAAATTTGCCAGCGCCAAAAATCATGAACACAACCAAACCAACCAGCACAAGGGCAGAGATTTCTAATTCCAACTGATTCCCTGCGGACTGAAATTCTTTAAAATTCACGAGCGCCACTGCGCCAAGTAGAATTGGAAGTTGAATCGCACACAAGATGCGGGTAAGCAGTCCAAAAGCAATGAGAGGACCGCCCAGCAAGTGCGCAAAAATGACATAGTGCGCCAAGGCTACCCCGGTATAGCGCATGTTCACCCCCTCAATGGTCATCTCGAGTGAATTGAGGTTCATGGCGAAGATTGCGCCTTTGTAGGTGATAAATATTCCGAGGGCAATTCGGAAGATATCCAGCCAACCAGGGCGATGTGAATTACCCCAGCCTTCTATTTGGTTTACTACGTTCATTGGAAGAGGGTTTAAATGGTGCTTACAAAGTTTACGAAATCATTCATCAAAAGGCAACTGTTTCCCGAACATGTTGGGTGATTTACCCGATATCCCCATGAAAAGGAGGTTAAAATTTGAAACATTTGAAAATCCTGTCTGATGGCATACTTGATGGATGTTATTATCTTTCTGTGTTTGAGAACCTGATGAGCATGGCCTAACTGCCCTTGATTGAGAAACTAATCCCGAACTCTTTACATTTGTAAAAAAATTCTTATGTGGAACGGTGTTTACCCTGCGCTCACAACCAAGTTCACGTCCCAGGATACGTTGGACTTTAAGCTGTTTGAGAAAAATCTTAATGCTCAACTCGATGCAGGAGTGGACGGCGTCATTTTGGGTGGGTCGCTGGGAGAAGCAAGCGTATTGACCAACGAAGAAAAGTATGACTTGCTGAAGTTTACGGTTGATAAGGTAGCAGGCAAAGTACCGGTGGTGATGAACATCGCAGAAGGATGTACTCGAGACGCTGTAAATCTTGCCAAAGAAGCTGAAAAACTCGGTTCAAAAGGTTTGATGATGTTGCCGCCCATGCGGTACAAATCTGATCATCGTGAAACAGTGGCCTTCTTCAAAGCGGTGGCCAACGCGACACCGCTGCCCCTCATGATCTATAACAATCCGATCGATTATAAAATTGAAGTGACCCTGGAAATGTTTGATGAGCTGGTTGAAATGCCAACGATTACTGCAGTGAAAGAGTCAACCCGGGATGTGAGCAATGTAACTCGAATGATCAATCGTTTTGGGGATCGCTTTAAGATATTGTGTGGCGTGGACCCGCTTGCCATGGAGGCGTTGCTAATGGGTGCGCATGGCTGGGTGGCTGGCCTTGTTTGCGCTTTCCCAGCAGAGACAGTAGCCATTTACAGATTGATTAAAGCCGGACGAACCGCCGAGGCATTGACAATCTATCGATGGTTCTTGCCCATTCTGGAATTGGATATTCACGCCAAGCTGGTGCAATACATTAAATTAGCCGAGGCAGAAACAGGAATCGGTTCAGAAAATGTTCGGGCACCGCGCCTAACGTTGGTGGGAGAAGAACGAGCCCGTATTTTGAAAATTATCCGTGAAGGGATTTCAAAACGCCCTAAGCTTCCGGATTATAAGGCGTTATTAACTCAGTAATTTTTTCCTTATGCCTCATGTCAACTTAGGGGAAAAATTCGAAAAATTTTCGGAATACTGGCATCCTTACATTGTTGGTGAATTGAATGATAATCATGTTAAGATTGCAAAACTCAAAGGTGAGCTGATATGGCATAAGCATGATCATGAGGACGAACTGTTCATTGTATTGGAAGGAACATTAATGATGGATTTTAAAGATAAAACCATTGCCACTCAACCTGGTGAAATATTGATTGTTCCAAAAGGTGTTGAGCATAGGCCGTGGACTCGCGGGGAAGAAGTGAAGATTATTCTTGTAGAACCAAAGTCAACCAAGCATACCGGCGACCTTATTGTGGAGCAAACCGTTACGAATCAAGAGTGGATTTAAATATTTCAAACAATTATATCATGTTAAAAGAACTTTCCGCCAAAGAAATTGATACTGTGTTAATACAGTCACAGGAAGCTTTTATTAAGTATCGTCAGGTGAAGGGTGCTGACAAAGCTATATTTCTTGAAGCGATTGCAGCAGAGATTGAGGCAATTGGGACAGAGTTGGTCAAGGTTGGTATGGAAGAGACCAATCTACCAGAGGCCAGACTGGTGGGAGAGAGAGGCAGGACATGTAACCAACTCAGGCAATTTGCTGCCTTACTGAAAGAAGGATCATGGGTGGAGGCAAGAATTGATACAGCGATTCCTGATCGCGCACCTTTGCCAAAACCTGATCTACGGAAAATGTTGGTGCCTCTTGGACCAGTGGTTGTATTTGGGGCAAGCAATTTTCCATTTGCATACTCAACCGCTGGTGTTGACACGGCCTCGGCATTGGCTGCCGGTTGTTCGGTGGTATTAAAGGGGCATCCGGCACACCCCATAACTTCTGAGATGGTAGCAGAGGTGATTGCAAAGGCAATTGAAAAGACAGGCATGCCAAAAAATACTTTTCAGCATGTTCAGGGATCATCGTTTGAATTGGGAAAAGCGTTGGTGCAGCACCCATTAACTAAAGCAGTGGGCTTTACCGGATCATTCTCCGGGGGCAAGGCATTGTATGATTATGCAACGCAGCGACCTGAACCAATCCCTGTGTTCGCAGAAATGGGGAGTATCAATCCTGTCTTTGTTTTGCCCGGCGCTTTAAAAGCAAGGGGCGAGAAAATAGCTGAAACGTATGCGGCTTCCATTACACAAGGAGTAGGTCAGTTTTGCACGAACCCCGGTCTGATGTTAACACTTCAAGGCGGATCGTTAACCCAGTTTGAAGCGCAGCTGGGTGAGAAGATGAAAATGATTGCGCCTGGCACGATGCTGCATCCGGGCATTGCTTCGAACTATAAGAAGAATCGAGAAAAAGCACTTTCTCAGAAAGGAATCACTTTGGTGGCAGAATCTTCAGAGCAGCCAAAAGCAAATCAAGGCACTTCAACACTTGCCTCTGTTAATGGATCTGATTTCATCAATAATCCGGTTTTATTCGAAGAAGTGTTTGGTCCATATTCATTATTGGTAAAAGCTTCCACCATGGAAGAATTGAAGGCGGCTGTACATAAGATTCCTGGTCAGTTAACAGCAACGATCATCGGAGAAGAAGATGAATTGATTCAGTACGCAGATTTTATTCAGTTGGTCATCGAGAAAGCTGGGAGAGTAATCATCAATGGCGTGCCCACTGGAGTAGAAGTTTGTGCTGCGATGCAGCATGGAGGTCCATTCCCTGCCACGACCGATTCAAGATTTACGTCTGTTGGAACAGATGCCATCAAGCGATTTGTACGCCCGGTCTCCTTTCAAAATTTTCCAGATGCTTTGCTTCCCGCGGAGTTGAAAGGGAGTAATCCATTGGGGATTTGGAGGCTAGTGAATAATCAACAAAGTAGGCAGTAGGCAAGAGCAGTAGGCAAAGGGCGGACTAGAATTGCCAGTTTATAATGAATTACTATTTCTGCTTAGATGTAGATCTTAAGAATGTCAACAATGATCTTTTCCCCAATCGAAACACGAAACAACAGTAATTCGGGCCAACTAATCATTTTCAGTGCGAACATTGCCTACTGCTATTGCCTACTGCCTACTTCTTTCCTACTGCCTACTTCTAATTCGAGCAGAGTCTTATAATTAACAACGCATGTCATCAAAAACCTTCTTCTGCATCGACGCACACACTTGTGGTAATCCTGTCCGATTAGTCGCGGGAGGAGGTCCTTTGCTTGAGGGTAATAACATGAGTGAAAAGCGCCAACATTTCCTTCGTGAATATGACTGGATACGGAAAGGCTTAATGTTCGAGCCCAGAGGCCATGACATGATGAGTGGCAGTATTTTGTATCCGCCCTCCGATCCAGCCAACGATATCGGAGTGCTTTTTATTGAAACGAGCGGATGCCTGCCCATGTGTGGTCATGGAACCATCGGAACTGTAACCATAGCCATTGAGCACGGGCTCGTGATTCCGAAAAAACCTGGCTTCCTCAACCTGGAAACTCCGGCAGGGTTGGTGAAAGTAGAATACAAGCAAGAAGGTAAAAAGGTGAAGTCGGTTAAAATTAGAAACGTAAAAGCCTACCTCGCTGCTGAAAACATTAAGGCGGTATGTCCAGACTTGGGCGAACTGATACTGGATGTTTCTTATGGGGGAAATTTTTATGCCATAATAGATCCACAGCCAAATTTTCCTGGATTAGAAAAATTTACGGCAGATCAATTAATCAGTTGGAGTCGTGAATTGAGGAAGGACATCAACAAAAGGCATCAATTTATTCACCCTGAGAATCCAACGATCAATGGATGCACTCATATTCTTTGGGCAGGAAAGGTGATTGATCCCGCTTCCAGCGCACGCAATGCTGTGTTTTATGGTGACAAAGCAATCGATCGTTCGCCCTGCGGCACCGGAACCTCGGCACGGTTGGCACAATGGTTTGCAAAAGGCAAAATCAAACCCGGCGATGATTTTATCCATGAGAGCATTATCGGATCAAAATTTATCGGAAGGGTGGAAGAAGTGACATCGTTGGCCGGCAAGCCTGCTATCATTCCAAGTGTGGAGGGCTGGGCGAAAGTTTATGGCCTTAATACGATCACGATTGATCCAGAGGATGATCCTTATGCGTATGGATTTCAGGTGATTTAGTTGTTTGGGTCGGATGAATGAAAGTAGGCAGTAGGCAGGAGCAGTATGCAAAGAGGACTGCTTTAACCTCTTGCATTCAACTAATTGCTTTTTCTGTTTGACGATTAATTAAAGATACTCATAACAAATGCCATCCATAGATTATTGTCGGATTAAAACCCCTTTGTATTCGTACCCATCGAATTATCATCAGGGCGAACATTGCCTACTGCTTTTGCCTACTGCCTACTATTAAAATAGTGACGGAATAATCAATGAAAAACACAACAATAATCGGCGGTGGAGTTATAGGATTATGCACCGCCTACTATCTAAACAAAGCCGGTTTCAAAGTCACCATCATTGACCAGGGTGATCTGAAGGATGGCTGCTCTTTTGGAAATGCAGGCATGATCGTACCAAGCCACATTGTTCCGCTTGCGGCTCCGGGAATGATCGCCAAAGGCATACGCTGGATGTTTGATTCAACGAGTCCCTTTTATGTTAAGCCTCAGTTTAGTAAGGACCTGGTGAAATGGGGATACCAGTTTTACAAACATTCCAACAAGGAGCACGTCGAGCGCTCGATCCCGGCACTGAAAGAGATCAGTTTGTTTAGCAAGGCC
>JAYVRH010000129.1:0-2349 GCA_043776495.1 Cyclobacteriaceae bacterium | reverse complement strand
CTATTTCCAGAATGGGCATTCCCCATTCATCTTTTTGATCCCTGCTGAGTGTTACTTTGTTTTCGTATCGCGGAAGATGTTCGCCCATGCCACCGACGCCCATCGTCCATGGGCCGACCTCCGTGAGCTTTTCCTTGAAGCCTGCGCCCAGAGGTTCATCACCTTCTTTCAAATTACCCGTCCTTCTTGAGGCGCCACCAGAGAACGAGTATCCTCGAAGGAAAGACTTCTGTTTGTCATTGCCAATATTCCTGAATCTTGGAATGTACCAACCTCCAGGCTTGCGGCCATAGTAATACATATCTTCGAATCCTTCATGTTCTCCTGAAACCCGCGCCCTGTAGTTATGGTCCATGAGGTAATGCCCCAATACGCCACTGTCATTTCCCAATCCATTCGGAAAACGGGAAGAGGTGGAGTTCATCAGGATGAGTGTGGTATTCAATGTGCCCGCATTGAGAAAGATCACCTTTGCAAAATATTCGGTCGCTTCTTTGGTCTGTGCATGAATCACTCTAACACCGCTTGCTCGTTTTTTTTGCTCATCATAAATAATAGAATGAACCACTGAGTGAGGAAGCAAGGTCATATTTCCTGTTACCATTGCGGCCGGAATGGTAGCAGAATTAGAACTGAAATAACCGCCGAAGGGACATCCCCGATGGCAGAGATTACGATATTGGCAAGGCCCCCTTCCATTGTGAGGCACCGATAGGTTTGCAGTCCTGGAGACAACCACGTTTCTAGCCGGGAACTTCTTACTCACACTTTCCTGAAAATGTTTCTCCATACAGTTCAACTCCATAGCCGGTAAAAACTCGCCGTCAGGGATCTGAGGAAGTCCATCCCTGTTACCGCTGATGCCTACAAATTTTTCAACATAGGAATACCAGGGGGCAATGTCTTCGTATCGGATTGGCCAGTCATTGCCAACTCCATCTTTGGCATTGGACTTAAAGTCAAGTTCACTCCATCGTTGTGTCATCCGAGCCCACATCAAGGATTTTCCTCCAACCTGGTAGCCGCGAATCCAGTCAAAAGGTTTGACCTGGATGTAGGGATGCTCTTTGTCTTTGACAAAAAAATGTTCTGTCGCCTCATCAAAAGCATAGCATTTGCTCAGCACGGGGTTCTCCTCCATAATTTTGAGAGGGAATTTGCCACGGTGAGGCAACTCCCAGGGCTCCTTGGTTGCCGTTGGATAATCTTTAACGTGCTCCACATTACGGCCCCGTTCCAACACCAAAGTCTTAAGGCCCTTTTCACACAATTCCTTGGCAGCCCAGCCTCCGCTCATACCACTGCCGATGACGATTGCGTCAAATGTATTTTTATCGTTGCTCATAACACGCTTCTACGTTTTATTCTCTACCAGGACATCGCACAATATTTTTCCGTTTTCGCTTTCAAATTCATAATCATGGTTATTGCATCCTGTAGCATCTCTTTCCTTACCGTGTACAACTGAATGCCAGGATTATTTAAGTTTACGGTGTCGAAGGCAAATGAAGGCAGCAATGCCGTGCCCAAGGCAACTGCAGCGGAGTCTCTCAAAAATTCACGTCTTGTTTGCATAAATGATTTCGGATAGTGAGTATAGAATAACAAACCATGAACTTTGACGAAGAAGTTTTATTTCGATTTAATATTATATAAAATTGAATCCTCGCACAAATTCTATCCAATGAAAGCAATTAAACTCTGTCTTCTGTTTGTCATGATGGTCCTGGTGATCACTTCCATTGGTCTCGCTGGTCCGAATGAAGCCACTACAATTGGCATCGGTACAAAGGCGCCTGATTTTGAGCTACCTGGTGTAGATGGCAAAACCTATTCACTGGCTTCATTCAGTAAAGCAAAAATCCTTGTCGTCATCTTTACATGCAATCATTGCCCTACAGCCCAGGCATATGAAGATCGTATCATTCGATTTACTACCGAATACCAGACCCAGGGAGTAGCAGTGGTTGCAATTTCACCGAATGATCCTCTTGCAGTCCGCCTCGATGAATTAGGTTACACTGATCTGGGCGATTCTTTTGAAGAGATGAAACTCAGGGCTTCACAAAAGAATTACAATTTCCCCTATCTATATGATGGCGAAACAGAAACTGTCTCTAGAGCTTATGGTCCTGTGGCGACTCCTCACATTTTTGTCTTTGATGAAGAACGGAAGTTACGCTACCAGGGTCGGTTCGATGATGTCGAGAAGCCTTCCAAGACCCCGGCAAACTTTGATACCCGGAATGCGGTAAACGCTTTGCTTTCGAAAAAGCCGGTGCCGGTAGAGACCACAAAAGTTTTTGGCTGCTCGGTTAAATGGGCAGAAAAAAAAGATTATCAACAAAA
>JAYVRH010000128.1:0-7691 GCA_043776495.1 Cyclobacteriaceae bacterium | reverse complement strand
TCAGCTTTTGGCTTCATGTAGAAGCGACCTTCAAATCCTGCATAGGTTCTGCTGTTAGAAGCATCAAGCCATGTGGGCACACCTTTGAACCAGAATTCTATGGGCTTCGTGACGCCATTGAAGGTGAGATTTCCCAAGGCAACATATCCATCGCCAAGTTTGGCAATGCTTGTGCTCTTGAATTGAGCGTAACGCTTTGTTGCAGTGATCAAAGATGAAGTAACGGTTGTTGAAAGAGGAACATCTGTAGAGAATCCAAACGTACCAGCTATGCAGCCCAATTTGGTAAACAAGGATGCCGGACCGAATGTAGGGTTGTCCATGCTGACGAGCAGGTTATCCCTTCCACCTGGTGTGCGGGTATTGACACTTCCGAGGTCAACTTCAGCATCAATGCTGCTGCCCGTCAGGTTATTAGGGTCAAAATTGATGATGAGCTTGCTCATTTGTCCAAAAACTCCGAGAAAGTCCGCCTCATTTGCACGGTAAGGGAACTCAAATGCCAAGGGGCTATGCACGTTGTCAAAGATCCAGGTTCCTGTGTTGGAGAATGTTGCAGCAGGCGTAGCGTTCGGATTCCAGGCATAGTTGACTGACATTGCTACGATTCCTGTTTGTCCGGCGGAAGTAAGCGTCACATCTTGAGTGAGATTCGCTGATGCGACTGTGACATCACCTTCGGCAAAAGTCGTGAAAGTCAACCCATCCATCCTGGCGGTAAAGTTTTTGTTGTCTGTAAACCAGGAGCCTTTCAGTTTGTATGTCCCTGCAGAAACATTGATAAAACTGTATGCACCATTTTTGTCTGATGTTGCCGTTGAAGCCACCGACGAAGTGGTGTTGGTCAAGGTAAGAATAGCCCCTGGTGCATTGGTACTGGTGCCTGCGGCATTCGTGTATTTAGCGGTTCCAGAAACAGAAACAAGCGGCGGCGGAGTTGAGTCCTTGGTGCAGCTTATCACAAAAAGTGCGGCCAATAATAATGACAGTGGATAAAGAAATTTTAGCGTTTTCATAATATTTACTGTTTAGTTCTAATAGTTGTTGTGACTTTGATACCCCAAAATAAAGGCACCCAAAGGACCATTTCCTTGATGGCAATCAGGTCTGGATATGATTCTTGTCAGATGGACTAAAGGGAGGGTAAAGGAGACCAGGCCCTATTTAAAGGAGTAGCGGACTGTATGCTTTAGAAATGATTCCTGGAGATCCGCATCGGATTTATATTCTGAGGGTCCTATAAAGTGGGTTCCTGAAGAACCTGAAAGTGTCAAATCATTGCCTTGTTTTCTGAAGACAGAAACAGCGTAGTTGGGAACCGTATCGGGCAAAACAAAGATTTCAATCGTTACCAGAAACTCATCCTCCTTTATTTCCACGTGATCATCGAATGGAACCATCCTGTGAATGAACCAGTGGGGTGGCATCAGGCTATCCTGAGCAACTTCTTCATCAAGATCAAAGGCCTGATAGAAAGGCCAGGTTTGTCCGGAAGCATTGGTGATTGAATATTTGTGCTTTGGAATGTTTTCCAGGAGATATTTCCTGTATTGGTTGGCAGTCGGGGTGGAGGAATTTGATTTCACTTGAAAGTAAAAGTTTCGATCGGGTGCAGGGTGTTCGGGTTTGGTGCGGCACGCAATCATGAAGACCGTGAGGAACAGGAGTCGCCAGGGCCGCATCCGCAGCAAGGCTTTGAGGCCCTTGGGTATCGAAATAGCGCAGTGTGCCATGGCAACACAATATTATCAACTCGAGCCATTAGAAAACAATGATTAATATTTGATTTCCCGACCCCTTGTAATAGGAAACAAATGTCCAGCCTGAATCTCCACATTCTAATGACTTAAATCATCCTTCCGCCTGACCGCTGACAGTCATGGCCAACCCATGAACTGGTAATTCCATGGCTAAATCTCCTGGTTATGAAGGCAATATCTTATATCAATACAGATGGCAACACAGCGGTTGCCAATGTGGCCTACGGTTTTTCTGAAGTGGCCGCCATCTATCCGATCACTCCATCTTCTGACATGGGTGAACGGGCTGACGGATGGTAGCGTCCGGCTACCGGACGAGCAGTCTCGCGTAAAATTTTATGCGCTTTTTTATAAATCTGTTTCGTGCTGGTTCCTTCGGTAAGGTCTTTTTCTATTTCCTCCGCAATCTGATCAGCCAGTGATGCGGACTTGGAATTACTTTCAGCCTGTAACCCATTAGTTTATATTTTGGTGTATTGTTTAATTGTCAAACCCATCGTTTAGGATTAGATTTAACTGCTAACGAGAGCCAATTATTATCATCATCACCACCATCATTACTGCCATTGTTATGCCCATTCCTTTCATCATTTTCATATTATCCTTTTTTTGCTCATCGTGCTTGTGATTCACAGCTACCATTCCATGCATCGGGCACATCATCATATCCATCTGATGTTGCTGTGATTTCGATTGTGTTTTCTCTTTTTTTGTCCTTACCAATTCCATACCGCATTTAGGACACGTGCCGGGTTTATCTGATATTACTTCCGGATGCATTGGGCAAATGAAAATGATTTGTGTTGAATCTTGAATAATAGTAGTGTCTTGTTTTTCGTGGGTATGCTGGGCAAAGATGTTTTGATAGGAGCAAAATAGCATTGCTATAACTATTAGAAGTATTGTTTTGGTTTTCATTTTGTTAGAATATTGGTTTTAGAAATATTTAAAGAATTCGTATTTTTCAAACATAAGTTTTTGTCCAGTGCCAGAAATAACCGAGCCTTTTCATTTTTACAAAATTCGGACGCACCCAAATAAACATCACCGCTGTCTTGCCGGGCTTGAGCGCAAAAGAACAAGACCATCAGAACAACAGAAGGAATAATTTTTCTCATAATACTTTAATTAAAAAGATAACCCACCTGTAAAAGGAATGCCGCATTGTTTGAATGCACACCACTATTATAATACATGCCTGTGAATGCACTCCTGAAACCATAGGTGTAAAGTAATCGTGTTTGAATTGCCCCCTTCTTCTTCAAGCCAAATTCAAGTCCGGGCCCTAAAACCATTCCGATGTCCACACGATTCATGTTGTCCATCATGCTTTGATTGCCCATTGAAGTTTCATTGTTAGCTGAAATCAAAGTGCTTTCAGTAAGGCCCAACGATGCCGTGAACTTTACCGATCCTTTGGGAATGTTATTGTATTGAGCTAAAGCCCATACATCAATATAGCTGAGACGGTAGCGCGAATCATACGATGATGAGTTCATTGATCCATAGTTTGCTCCACGGTTCATATAACCCAGGTTTCCCACGAAAGACCATCGCGGATGAAACGGAACACTGAGGCTTACTCCGCCTCCTACTGAGCTGGTGTAATTGTACATTGTCATGTTAGTTCCGTACGTGCTGTTATAACCACTGCCATACATGTTCATATTCATCCCCATTCCTTGTACTAGTGAACTGATCCCTCCACTAGCATAAAGACCTATTCTTAATTTAGTCGGGATATTCTCCTGTGCTGCCACTATTGAAGCGACAAACACAAGAATGATTATTCCCTGTATCTTTTTCATAATCTTTATTGATTAGCTGATTTAATAAACTCAATTATCTTATTTGCCTCATCGTCTGTCAGTCCAGCGCGAAGCCTCATGTGTGTGCCGATTACTTCCCACTGACCACTACCGAATTTCTCGCCTGCCCTCGCCCCCACTCTCAATAAAAGGAAACGAATGTCCGGCCCGAATCTCCACATTCTAATGATTTAAATCATCCTTCCGCCTGACCGCTGACAGCCACGCCCAATCCATGAACTGGTAGTTTCATGGCAAAATCCCCTGGTTATGAAGGCAATATCTTATATCAATACTGATGGCAACTCGGCAGTTGCCAATGTGGCTTACGGTTTTTCTGAAGTGGCCGCCATCTATCCGATCACTCCCTCTTCTGACATGGGTGAACGGGCTGACGGATGGGCAGCAGAAGGTCGTAAGAATATTTTTGGCGAGAAAGTGGATGTCACGCAAATGCAATCAGAGGGAGGTGCGGCGGGCGCCATCCATGGAGCACTGTCGGCAGGAGCCATGGCAACCACATTTACAGCTTCGCAGGGATTGCTTTTGATGTTGCCCAACATGTTCAAAATCGCAGGGGAAATGCTTCCGGTTGTTTTTCACGTGTCGGCACGCTCATTGGCCTGTCAGGCACTTTCGATTTTTGGCGATCATTCTGACGTGATGGCCGTACGGGGGACAGGCTTTGCCATGCTCGCTTCTTCCAATGTGCAAGAAGCACAGGATCTGGCAGTCATATCACACCTGGCTACCCTTGAAGCAAAGATTCCATTCCTTCATTTTTTTGACGGGTTCCGGACCTCGCACTCGGTGCAAAAAATTATTCCCATCACCTACGATGAGATGTTCAGCATGCTGGACATGAAATTCGTGGAAGAATTTCGTGCCCTGGCCCTGAAGCCCGAAGCACCTATTTGTAAGGTGGGCGCACAAAACCCCGATGTTTATTTCCAGGGAAGAGAAACCGTGAATAAATATTATGATGCCTGCCCATCCATCGTCACAAAGTATATGAATGCTTTTGCGAAGAAAACAGGTAGGCAATACAAGCTATATGAATACATCGGAGCGCCTGATGCGGAAAAGATTATCATCTCCATTGGGTCTTCCACCGAAACCATAGAGGAAACAATTCATTATTTAAGAAAGAAAGGGGAAAAAGTGGGCGCCGTCAAACTGAGGCTCTACCGACCCTTTGCTGTGGAGGCTTTTTTGAAAGAAATACCAAAATCCGTTAAGAAAATTGCCGTCTTAGACCGGACCAAGGAACCCGGCTCCATCGGCGAACCGCTCTATCAGGATGTAGTATCGGCGATGTACAATCATCGACCTGGTGTGCGTATTATCGGCGGCCGTTATGGTTTGTCTTCAAAGGAATTTACGCCTTCCATGGTGAAGGCCGTCTATGATCATCTCGAGAATGACGGCTGGCATAATTTCACAGTCGGCATTCTGGACGACGTCACGCACAAATCCATAGCGGTAAAAGAAGAAATAGACACCGAGCAGAAGGGGATTGTCCGCTGTAAGTTCTGGGGATATGGATCGGATGGAACAGTAAGTGCCAACAAAAATGCCATCAAGATTATTGGTGATAGTACGGATCTGTTTGTACAGGGCTATTTTCAATACGACTCCAATAAGTCCGGAGGTTGGACCATCTCACACCTGCGTTTCGGAAAAGAAAAAATTCAATCTGAGTACTTGTTGAACAAAGTCGATTTCGTGGCATTGCATCGTGCTTCCTACATCGGCCAGTATGATATTCTGGAGGGCATAACAGAAGGAGGAACGTTCCTGATCAACTCAAGTCAGAAGCCGGAAAACATCTTCAGGCTCTTTACGAAGGACATGCAGGATACGATACGGCAGAAAAAAATCAAAGTGTATTCAATTGACGCATCAAAAATTGCGAAGAGCGTAGGATTGGGCGGAAGAATAAGTTCGGTGATGCAAACAGCCTTCTTTAAAGTGTCTGGTGTGCTGCCCGAAGCAGAAGCGATCGGTCTCATCAAAAAATTTGTTGAAAAGCAGTTTGCCCGCAAAGGGCCTGAGATCGTGGAGATGAACTGGAAAGCAATAGACGCCTCTTTGGAAGCAGTGACTGCTGTTCCAATTCCAGATACGGTTGACAAACATGCCGAGATCACTGCCATGGTTCCCAAAGGTTCCGGATGGTTTGCCGATAATATCATTGATCCGATTCTCAGGCTGAAAGGGGATCTTATTCCGGTCTCTCACATGCCGATCAATGGCGCCATGCCCACTGGTACTAAAAGGTTGGAGTACCGTGGTGTACCGGGTAATCCAGCGGTGTGGATTGACAAACTTCCCTTTGTGAGTGAACCCAATATTTCGGAGCCCTACCTGGAATATCCACCAAGCTGCTCCGGATGCGGAGAGGTCCCTTATATTCATTTAGTAACACAACTGTATGGCGATCGCATGATCATCGCCAATGCTACAGGGTGTACTTCCATTTATGGAGGAACTTTTCCACTAACACCCTACACCAAAGACAAAAATGGAAGGGGTCCAGCCTGGGCAAATTCACTTTTCGAAGACAATGCAGAGTTTGGTCTTGGGATGCGGCTGGCAGTGGACGCCAATCGGGGGCAATTAAAGACAAATACCATGTCATTGATGGCATCTCCAATTAGTGAAGGACTCAAAGCTGCTCTTCAGAAAAGCATTGAACTCTTTGATGTGGTGACGAATGAGGCGAAGGGCCATGCGGAAGAAGTAAAGCACCTGTTGGAGGTAGAAAAGAAATTAACAGTTGAAAATTCTACATTAAATAAGGTAATCGAACTTCAGGATTACTTTGTCGACAAGAGTATATGGATTCTTGGAGGGGACGGTTGGGCATATGACATAGGGTTTGGCGGACTTGATCACGTGATGGCATCAAACCGCAACGTGAATGTCCTGGTGGTAGACACCGAAGTTTATTCCAATACCGGTGGGCAGGCATCTAAGTCGACGCCCAGGGGGGCAGTGGCCAAGTTTGCTTCTGACGGCAAGAAGATTAGCAAAAAGAATCTCGGCCTGATGATGTCATCCTATGGCAATGCTTATGTGGCTTCTGTAAATATGGGAATGGATCGCGAGAAGACAGCCCTGGCATTTGTGGAGGCTGAAAAACATAAGGGGCCTTCGATCATCATTGCATACTCACCTTGCATTGCTCATGGTTATGACATGAAGTTCGCGAAAAAGCAGTCAGAAAAAGCGGCGAAATGCGGTTACTGGCCCATGTATCGGTTCAATCCCGATTTACGGCAAGAGAATCAGAACCCATTTACATGGGATGGAGTTGAGATCGATACAAAATTTGAACACTACCTCGAAGAAGAGATCCGGTACAAGACATTGAACATGACGGATCCCGAGGAAGCGGTACGCCTTACAGAATTGGCTGTAAAAGACAATGCCCAGCGATTCAAAAACATTAAACAATTGTCAGAAATTAAAACAACAGAAATATGAAACCCAGCCTTTCAACGTACTACGGCGGAATGACACTCAAGAATCCCATTGTTGTTGGGGCCAGCAACATTGTGACCAATGTGACTGATCTTGTAAAATTGGAAGAAGCAGGTGCAGGTGCAGTCGTCTACAAATCTTTGTTCGAAGAACAAATACAATTGGAATCTTATCAATTGGAACAACGGAATGAATCGTATAGTAATTGGGACGCCGAACACACCAGTTTTTTTCCTGACGCGCGTCATTCAGGTCCGGCTGAACACTTCAGGAAATTGAAAGAAGCGAAGCGAAGCATCTCCATACCGCTCATCGGGAGTCTGAATTGTGTGAACGATGAAACCTGGTTGGAATATGCATTGAAGATGGAAGACACAGGCATCGATGGCCTTGAACTTAATTTTTATAGCCATCAGAATGATTTTGATTTGAAATCTGAAAAAATTGAGGCCCAGCAGATTAAAACCCTTGAGTTGGTGCGTGCCGGTGTACGCCTTCCCTTGTTTGTAAAGTTAAGTCCGTTTTACACCAACACACTGGGACTGATTTCACGCATGGACAAAATCGGCGTGGATGGATTTATTCTGTTCAATCGTCTCTTTCAGCCTGACATCGATGTCGAGGAAGAACAACATTA
>JAYVRH010000127.1:0-2354 GCA_043776495.1 Cyclobacteriaceae bacterium | reverse complement strand
ATCTCGTCGCCTTCGGTATAATATTTGGATTTTTTTCCCTTAATGAAAAGAGAAGGGCCATCATATTTTCCTGAGTAAATCATGCCTGCCCCCATTGCCTCAATATTCCTGTCAATGGCCTCCAGATTGATCTTCCATTCAAAACCGCCAGCCGGCTTCCGCGAAAGATTCTTTAGCAGGAACTGCCTCACATCGGGTTCGGGCACGTAGTCGGAAAGGATTTTGTCCGCGTCGTTCCGCGAGATTAACGAGCTGAGTGGAATGACCTTGAGGCCTTCCAGTATCGCATCATGATGCACTGGATAGGCCTTTGGCACAATGTCTACCACAATGAGGTTGCTCAATTGCTCCGGGTACTTCACGGCAAAGTTCATCGCAGCCTTTCCACCCATTGAATGACCTATAATGACCGGCTTTCTAATCGCATGCTCCTGTATAAATTCATAAACATCTTCTGTCAACAGTTTGTAATCAAATTCTTCAGTTTTGGGAGATTGCCCGTGGTTGCGCTGGTCCACAAGAAATACCTGAAATCGTTCGGCGAAAACTTTTGCCAGGGTGTACCAGTTATCTGAAGAACCGAACAATCCATGGAGAATAATGAGTGGATCACCCTGCCCGGAAGGGCGATAAAATAACTTCATTCTTAAAAATTAACCCCCAAAGTTAATCATCCTTATGGGAACACACCCTGATCTGTATATTTGGCCTTTTATCTTATGGAATTGACCAACAACACCAATCAACTACAAGGAATTTCATTCGAGGCATTGGCCCATGAATTCGGAACACCGCTGTATGTCTATGATGCCGCGACAATTGTTCGACAGGCACAACAATTGAAAAATGCGTTCTCCGGCTTAGAGGTAAAAATCAAATATGCCGCGAAAGCGCTCACCAATATTTCCATTCTTAAACTCATGAAGCAAAATGGAATCGGGGTAGATGTTGTTTCTATCCAGGAGGCACAGATCGCGCTGAAGGCCGGCTTCATCCCGAATGAAATAAACTTCACTCCCAATGGCGTGGATTTTGATGAAATCATGCAGGCGGTAGACCTGGGGCTAAGCATCAATCTAGATAACTTATCCATCCTGGAAAAGTTCGGAAAAAGATATGGCGCCCAATATCCATGCGGAATCCGACTGAACCCACACATCATGGCCGGTGGCAATCTTAAAATTTCTACGGGCCACAGCAATTCAAAATTTGGTATTTCAGTTCAACAGCTTCCGGCTCTCATTGAGAGTGTGGAAAAATATAAAATCAATATCAGTGGCCTCCATATTCATACCGGCTCAGAAATCATAGAGATTGATGTATTTCTTAAGATGGCTGAAATACTTTTTGCCCTCGCATTAAAGTTTCCATCCCTTAAGTTCCTGGACTTTGGTGGTGGATTTAAAGTAGCATACAAAGAAAACGATCGAGTCACCAATGTGAACGAACTCGGGTTGAAGCTGGGTAAAATGTTTGATGACTTTCGCCATCAGCATGGGAAGAAGTTAGAGCTATGGCTTGAACCCGGAAAGTATTTGGTGAGTGAAGCGGGGTACCTGTTGGTAAAAACCAATGTCGTGAAGCAAACGCCAACGGTCACATTTGTAGGGGTGAATTCGGGCCTCAACCATCTGATCCGCCCTATGATGTACGATGCCTATCATGAGATTGTGAATGTCACCAACCCGAAAGGCGAACAGAAGGTATACACCGTAGTGGGCAACATATGTGAAACCGATACAATCGGCACCGACCGTAAACTCAGTGAAGTGAGAGAAGGCGATTTGCTGGTTATCAAAAATGCCGGTGCCTATGGCTACATGATGGCCTCCAACTATAACTCACGTCTGCGCCCTGCCGAGGTGCTCATCATAGATGGGGAAGCAAAGCTGATTCGTGAACGCGATACCTTGGAACGAGTGTTGCAGGGTCAGATCGATATTTTCTGATGGCTCATGACCTCATTGTCGTGGGGGGTGGTGCTGCTGGGTTCTTCGCCGCCGTAGAAGCTGCAACCCAAAATCCAGCACTAAAGATTGTCATCCTTGAAAAGTCAACCAAACTCCTGTCCAAAGTAAAAATTTCTGGCGGCGGGAGGTGCAATGTGACACACCACTGCTTTGAGTCTACTCCACTTTCAAAGCACTACCCACGCGGCCAAAAAGAATTCAAGCAACTTTTCAGAATTTTTCAGGCATCCGACACGGTGAAATGGTTTGAGCGGAGGGGAGTGAAGCTCAAGACTGAAGAAGACGGTCGAATGTTTCCCATCTCAGATGATTCACAAAGCATAATTGATTGCTTTTTGAAGCAGGCCGAGAAGTTTGGCATTGAAATTCAAATGGGCTCCGAAG
>JAYVRH010000126.1:0-2355 GCA_043776495.1 Cyclobacteriaceae bacterium | reverse complement strand
CCGTCTTTGAATATAATGTTAGCTATATCAATATTGGTATTTTCGATAATTATATTTAACATTATAGAAAGCTAAACCTCAACCCCATGAAGCGCTTCTCCCTCGTTTTCGCTACCCTGTTATTGGTAGTTGCTTGTCAGAAACAGCCGGAACAAAAATCAAGAGTACTTACAGAAGCGGCGCCAGAGGCAGGTGGATTTTCTTCTGCACGCCTTGCGAGGCTTGATTCAACAATGAATGATTGGGTAGACAAGAAATGGGTCAACGGGGCCGTGGCCCTCATTGCGCGAAATGGAAAAATCGTTTTCTACAAGTCAGCAGGGTATAACGATGTAGAAACAAAAGCGGCCCTCCCTAAAGACGGTATCTTCCGTATTGCCTCGCAAACCAAGGCCATCACCAGTGTCGCCGTAATGATGTTGTGGGAGGAAGGCAAATTTTCTCTTGACGATCCCATATCCAAATTCATTCCTTCCTTCGCCAATCAAACAGTGTTGGATAAGTTTAATCCCAAGGACACCTCCTACACCACCATTCCGACCAAACGACCTTCCACCGTTCGTGATTTACTTTCGCATACTTCCGGCCTTGGATATTCAACCATCGGCACACCGGAGGCCAACGCCATCTATGCTAAAAATAAAATTACCGCAGGCCTTGATGTGATGGACGATAAACTTTCTTCTGCCATAACCCGCCTCGGCACGCTGCCGCTTATCTATCAGCCGGGTGAAAAGTGGATGTACGGATTGAACGTGGATGTGCTTGGATACCTTGTAGAGATTTGGTCGGGCACGAGTTTGGATGAGTTTTTCGCAAAACGGATTTTTCAGCCACTGGGCATGAACGATACGTACTTTAACCTTCCACAGGAAAAGGCAAACCGACTGGTGAATTTCTTCACAGAAGATTCCACCGGTATCAAAAAAACAGACAAAGCTTTTGGTCAGCTCGACATGAGTTTTCCACTCCACAAGAAAGAATATTTTTCCGGCGGTGGTGGCTTGTCTTCCACCATTTATGATTATGCCGTCTTCCTTCAGATGCTTTTGAACGGCGGGGAATATAACGGCCAGCGGCTCCTGGCACGCAACTCCGTGCGCATGATGACGATGAATCAAATAGGAGAGTTGAACCAGGGCCAGGCCAAGTTCGGACTTGGCTTTTCAATTGTTACAGAGAACGGAAGCAGGCTTGAACCAAATCAAGCGGGTGCTTATTCCTGGGGAGGTGCTTTTTCTACTTCTTATTGGGTAGATCCGAAAGAAAACATGGTGGTATTACTATATCGCCAGATGTGGGGAGCAAAAATCGGAGACACAAATCAGGCTTTCAAGCCGTTGGTGTATCAGGCTATCAATGATTGAGGTTTTAGATTATTTGCCTTACTTCAAAGTCTTCAAATATGCAATGCTTAACGGAACCTGTTCAAGCGCACGCGACGACTCGTCTTCAACGAAGTAATGCTTGATCCCCAATTGCATGGCGGTCTTCATGATCTCAGCGATGCCCACATCACCCTTACCGAGTACTACATTTGTTTCTACATCCTGGCGTCCATTTAAATTGTTTGGCGTTCCAATTCTTCTGTCTTTCAGGTGAAGGGATTTCCAACGTGTCGGATATTTTTTTAATAAGGCAACCGGGTCCTGCCCCGGGTTCTTCATCCAGAAAACATCCATCTGAAAAGTTACGTATTCCGGATTTGTGTTGTCCATCATATATTCAAACAGCGTGCCCTTACCTTCTTTGTATTCTCTGAATTCATATCCATGTGCGTGGTAAGATAATGTCAACCCATTTTCTTTTAACGTTTTTCCGGCTGTATTAAAAACTTCAACTCCTTTCTGCATGTCCGCAAATGTGAAGTTGTCGCCATCATGGGGTATCCAGTAACATACGACATATTGGGCTCCAAGTTCTTTGGCATTGGCAATGACTTTCTTAATACTGTCTGCATTGGACAGACGATCAAAAGAACCTCCGGTCGCAACGATCTTCAGGCCGTTGTCTTTCAACAGTTTCTTATACACTTCGTGGTCCACTCCACGTGCGAAACCACTTTCAAGCTCCGTAACTCCCAATTCTTTTACCCTGGCGAGCACCGCCGGTACGCCTTCCGAAGCCATTTTTTTCATGCTCCCCATCTGAAGCCCCATTTCTTGTGCCTTTATTTCCTGTAGTGAAAGGGAAAGAATAAACAGAGTGATCAGGCAATATTTTATCTCTAAATGCTTCATTGCGCTTTAATTTAGTTTTTGTGATGTTGAAAGTTAATTAACCATCTTCAAATGTCAAATGGGTTTATTATTCGGCGTTGGATCTGATGATTTCAGCATCGAAAGGTGCTTGATG
>JAYVRH010000125.1:0-7750 GCA_043776495.1 Cyclobacteriaceae bacterium | reverse complement strand
TTTTGATGGCTTTGAATAATTTCTTGAGGTTTATAATCTTCTTGATCTTGCTTCCTTTTGCGTCCTTGGGGCAGGAAACGGTTGTTCGGGGCAAAGTGACAGATGCAAGCACAGGCGACCCCATTCCCTTTGTAAATGTTGTGTTTAAAGGAACCGGCACTGGTGCCACGTCAGACTTTGACGGAAATTTTACCATCACTTCAATAAAGCCCGCAGACTCTGTTATAGCGAGTTATATCGGATATAAGTCAAGAACGAAGCGTATAAAAAGAGGTGTAAAGCAAGTAGCGGACTTCCAGTTGGAAGAAGAGGTAACTCACTTGCAGGAGGTGGTGATCAAAGCAGGAGAAAATCCAGCCTTTGAAATTCTGCGCAGTGTTGTAAAAAATAAAAATAGGAATGATAAACGAAACCTCTCTGCTTATGAATACGATGCCTATACCAAGAGCGAGGTAGACATTGATAATATTTCTGATAAGCTCAGGGAAAAGAAGGTCATGAAGAAGATTGCCGCGGTTCTGGATAGCATTGACCGAGTTGTGGGTGAAGATGGCAAAACGATCCTGCCATTATTTATCACCGAAAGTGTTTCAAAACTTTATTATCGGGATAACCCTTCCATGAGAACAGAGGAAATCCTGAAGACAAAAATAAACGGCGTCGGCCTTGAAGATGGATCGATGGTGACTCAATTGGTAGGATCCACATTTCAAGAATATAACTTCTATCAAAACTGGATTACCTTCATTAATAAGAACTTTGTTTCACCCATCGCCGATGGCTGGCGATTGTATTATGACTATGACCTGCTGGATAGCGTAATGGTGGGAGAAAATTTTTGTTATCATTTGGATTTCTATCCCAAAAACCCTCAGGAACTTGCGTTTACAGGTTCCATGTGGATAACCAAAAAGGATTACGCCATCAAGCAAATTGATGTCACGGTTGGAGATCGGGCCAATATTAACTTTATCGATAAAATTAAAATCCAGCAGGAACTAGTTTCTACTCCCGAAGGCCCGTGGCTGCCTTCGAAGAACCGGGTGTTAATCAACGTGAGCGAACTTAGCAAAAACTCGGCTGGATTGCTGGCCAAGTTTTACACCAGCAATAGAAACTTTATTATCAATAAGCCCAGGCCTGTTACTTTTTATGACAAACGCGTCCAGGTTGCCGAAGAGGCGCAGGTCATTGAAGATGAGACCTATTGGGACTCTTTGCGTCATGAGCCTTTGACACAAACAGAAAAAAATGTGTATGCGATGATTGACACTTTGAAGAACATCCCTGTGGTTAAAACCTATACGGAGATTTTTAAAGCACTGGTAGATGGGTATTATGATCTTGGGAGAGTTGAAGTAGGCCCTTATTTACGGACCGTTGCTTTTAATACGATCGAAGGCATTCGACTGCAAGGTGGATTTAAGACCAACCAGCAATTCAGTAAAAAAATGTCCTACAGAGGGTTTCTTGCTTATGGATTCAATGACAATAGACTTAAATTCTCCACTTCAGCAACACGAATTCTTTCCAGACACCAATGGACAACCCTTACTGGACGGATTGGTTCAGACATGGTTCGTCTGGGTATCGATGAAGATGCATTAAATGCCAACCCCTTGTTTCTGACAGCAGCTCGTTGGGGCAATTTCCGGAGGGGATATTATTTTAATGAAGCATATACAGGCTTGCAGAGAGAATTGTTTAGGGGCTTTTCTCAAAAGATATCTTTCAAGTACTGGACATTCGACCCTACCTATAGCTTTGGTTATAAAAAGGATCCAACAGATATCAACTCTGCGATACTGGAAACAATCACCACTTCCGAAGTTGCTTTGGAATCGCGTTATGTCCGTGATGAGACGTTTATTCAAAACGGAAACGAAAGGGTAAGCCTTGGACTTAAAAAGTGGCCTGCCATTACCTTTCGATATACGCATGGCTTCAGGGATGTTTTTGGGAGCGATTTTAAGTTTGATAAGGTCCGATTGAGCATGGATAAGAGAATTCGATTGGGCCCATTGGGGGTAGGATTTATAAATGCTACAGGGGAGTACATATTTAACACCCTACCGTATCCTTTGTTGGCAGTTCATTTGGGAAACCAATCACCAATCTATTCTCAATTCACCTATAACCTGATGAATTTTGGTGAGTTTGTAAGTGACAAATACGTCAGCGTACGGTATCGGCAGTACTTTGAAGGATTGTTTTTGAACCGCATTCCGCTCCTCAACAGACTTCAATGGCGGCTCGTTGGAACGGCGAATGTAATTATGGGAAGTTTAACCCAGCCCAACCAGGATTTGAATTCATCGGTTACGGATGAGGGTGGAGCCACGGCGTATGCCGGATATTTTACAGGTACCCCCTATGTTGAAATGGGATACGGCGTCGAGAATATTTTTAAATTTTTTAGAGTGGACTTTGTCCATCGCCTCACCTACCTGAACAATCCGGGGGCAAGAAATTTTGGGATCCTTTTTACAATCCAGTTCAAGCTATAGTCTTTTGGTCCCCGATAAGCATCCACACCGGCAAAAGTGGCATATTTGCAACCTCAAATTTTGATTTTAGATGAGTGAAGTAAAGATTACCCTGCCGGATGGCTCCTCCAGGAATTACCCCAAAGGAGTCACAGGCATGTCCATTGCCCAGAGTATCAGTGAAGGACTGGCCCGCAACGCCCTATCAATTGAGGTTAATGGCGAGATATGGGACCTTAGCAGGCACATTAATATTGATGCAGCAATTAAGATTTTTACCTGGAACGATAAAGGCGGGAAATATACTTTTTGGCATTCGTCTGCACACTTGCTGGCTGAAGCACTTGAAGCGTTATATCCCGGGGTGAAGTTTGGAATTGGACCGCCCATCGAAAATGGTTTTTACTACGACGTAGATCTTGGCGAAAAAACGTTTGGCGAAGATGACCTTGCAAAAGTAGAAGCCAAGATGTTGGAATTGGCAAGAAAGAGCAATGGATTCATTCGCAAGGATGTTTCTAAATCTGATGCCCTCGAGTTTTTCAATAAGAAAGGTGATCCTTATAAGGTAGAATTATTAAAGGATTTAGCCGACGGGTCCATCACATTTTATGAGCAGGGTAATTTTACCGACCTCTGTCGTGGGCCGCACATTCCCAATACCAGCTTCATCAAAGCGATCAAGCTGCTCAACGTCGCTGGAGCATATTGGCGTGGAGATGAGAAAAACAAGATGCTCACCCGCATTTATGGCATTACATTTCCAAAGCAAAAGGAGTTGGAAGAGTACCTCCACATGTTGGAGGAAGCTAAGAAACGCGACCATCGTAAGTTGGGAAAAGAGCTTGAGCTATTCGCCTTCTCAGAAAAAGTAGGAATGGGCCTTCCCTTATGGTTGCCCAAGGGCACTGTATTGCGTGAGCGACTGGAGCAGTTCATGCGCAAAGCGCAGATCAAGGCCGGCTACGATCCGGTAGTAACACCCCACATTGGCAGCAAAGCATTGTATGTTACCTCAGGGCATTATGAAAAGTATGGAAAAGATTCTTTCCAACCGATCCTTACACCTGATGCCGGAGAAGAATTTCTACTGAAGCCAATGAATTGCCCGCATCATTGTGAGATCTATAAAGTAAAACCAAGGTCATATAAAGATTTGCCGATCCGCCTGGCAGAATTTGGTACCGTATATCGTTATGAGCAAAGCGGGGAACTTCATGGACTCACCCGCGTTCGAGGCTTCACACAAGATGATGCACACATCTTTTGCCGTCCGGATCAGGTGAAAGCGGAATTCATCAAAGTGATAGACCTGGTGTTCCATGTATTCAACTCCTTGGGTTTTGAAAACTATACTGCCCAGGTTTCCTTGCGCGATCCTGCAGACAAGGTGAAGTATATTGGGGAAGATGCGTTGTGGGATAGGGCGGAGCGTGAAATTCAGGAAGCTGCCGATGAGCGTGGCCTAAAGACTGTTGCAGTGAAGGGGGAGGCTGCCTTTTATGGACCCAAGCTTGACTTCATGGTGAAAGATGCACTTGGCCGAAGCTGGCAATTGGGCACGATCCAGGTGGACTACCAGTTGCCACAGCGTTTTGAGCTTGAATATGTAGGTTCCGACAATCAAAAGCACAGGCCAGTCATGATCCATCGTGCTCCTTTTGGATCCCTCGAGCGCTTTATTGCTGTTCTGATCGAGCATTGCGCAGGAAATTTTCCCATCTGGCTTTCTCCAGAACAGGTTGCTGTTCTCCCCATCTCAGAACGGTTTAACGCCTATGCTGAGGAAGTCATACTTGAACTCAAGAATCAGGATATCCGGGGCTTCCTGGATGATCGGGATGAAAAGATCGGGCGTAAAATAAGGGACGCAGAGGTTAAGAAAGTACCGTATATGCTCATCGTGGGTGAAAAAGAGGCAAATGAAAAAATGGTGGCGGTCAGGAAACACGGGAGCGGGGACCAGGGAACAGTTCCATTGAGCGGTTTTGTAACCCAGTTTTTGAAGGAATTCTCAATGCCGGTGTGAAAAATGCCTAAAATTTCGGTCTATTTCACGTGGAAAAATTGAAAATTTGGTGATATTTGCGGCCTGTTTATAAAAAAAAGGCCTTATTTGATGTTAAACTTAAACCCAACGAGTGGCATTTATTCCTGGTAGTAATCGTCCGCGCCCTTATTCCAGGGGCATTCGTCCGAGAGTAGTAGAAGAACCTTACCGCGTCAACGAACGCATTACCTCCCCGCGGGTGAGGGTGGTAGGAGAAAACATCAAAGTGGATGTTTACCCTATTCAGGTGGCCATAAAGTTGGCGATGGATCAGGGTTTGGACTTAGTGGAGATATCCCCGAACGCCGATCCTCCTGTATGCAAGGTGATCGATTACTCCAAGTTTAAGTACGAACAAAAGAAGAAACAGAAAGAGATTAAATCGAATGCCCAGAAGACAGTAGTTAAAGAGATTCGCTTCGGGCCCAATACAGATGAGCATGACTTCAACTTCAAGGTGAAGCATGCCGTCAATTTCCTGAAGGAAGGAGCGAAGGTAAAGTCGTACGTTCATTTTGCAGGTAGGTCGATTGTCTATAAGGAGCGGGGAGAAATATTACTGCTAAAATTTGCGCAGGCGCTGGAAGAAATTGGGAAAGTAGAGCAAATGCCGAAGTTGGAAGGAAAAAGAATGTATATGATGGTGGCCCCGAAGCCGGGCATATCCAAGAAATAATAAGAACGAATAGATCTAAAGACAATGCCGAAATTAAAAACGAAGTCAGGAGCGAAGAAACGCTTCAAAGTAACAGGAAGTGGTAAGATCAAGCGGAAGCGTGCTTACAAAAGACATATTCTGACTAAAAAAGGAACAAAGCAAAAGAGAAGGCTGAGTCACGCTACCATCGTAAAAAAAGTAGACGAAGGTAACGTAAGACCCATGCTCCCTTATGCAGTGTAATCCCGATAGTCCCGATAGTCTAACGGGAGGAGGAGGATGGTTTTTCAAATGTTTAACCCGGTCCTTGGCATGAAAAGATCCCGATAGCAATCGGGACGCCAACACCAAAAAATTAAAAAAAATGCCACGTTCAGTAAATCACGTAGCATCCCGCGCCAAGCGCAAGAGGGTGCTCAAACTTGCCAAAGGTTTCTTTGGAAGAAAGAAAAATGTATGGACCGTCGCGAAGAATGCGATTGAAAAAGGTCTCGTCTATGCCTACCGTGATCGCAAAGCCAAGAAGCGCGACTTCCGGGGTCTGTGGATCCAGCGGATAAATGCCGGTGCCAGGCTGCACGGAATGTCCTACTCCGAACTGATGGGAAAATTGAAAAAAGCCGGTATCGATTTGAATAGAAAAGTGCTCGCTGACCTCGCGATGAATCATGCCGAAGCATTCACAGAAATCGTGAATAAAGTAAAGTAATTTCAAGGAGCGAAAGCCCCTTTTTTAATTTGATTGACGTCGATGCTTGCTCCAATCCAATTGATTTGACCGTATGACTCGTTCAAAGAAAGTCTTTCTAGCATTGATGCTAATGTTCTTTTTCGGCCTCATCCTTCTTGTGTACGATATCAGTCGTAAGACTACCTTTCCAGGGTCTAAATCGAAGTTGAATGAAAACCGGGAGGCAAAACCTTCTGATTTAAAGGACACATCAAAAAGCAATTTGTCGCCAAAATCGGCCACTCACCAGCCCTAAACTCGATCGACCGGAATTGGATTTGTCAGAGGTAAGGGCACCTCTATATTCGAAACAGATTAAAGCCAACTATAGACAAGAATTTCCCTCGGGGTCAAGGACCTTGGGGGATTTTTTTTTTAATGGATTTCGTTTTCAATTCCTTTTCCTACTTTCAAGGCGATTTGTGACTAGTTTGCAAACTCTAACTGAACCTAATTATGAAAACGACCCTCCTCAGTTGCCTTGCCATTGTTGCGGCAGCATGCTGCGTGAGTTCTTGTAGTTACGATGAGATACCCAAGAGCTTTGATTGTAGCATTTCGGATCTGAAAGCTAGCCTGGTTAGTAAGTCAGATGCTTCAAGTTGCAAATCAATTAATGGGAAGATAACCATGTCCGCCTCGGGCGGTGTCGGCCCATACGACTTTAGCCTTGGAGATGGGGTCTACCAAACCAACCCGGTTTTTGAGAGGCTGGCCCCCGGTTCCTATAATATCACGGCTAAGGATACCAAAGGATGTAAAAATTCGCTGCGAGTTGAAATAGCTTCTGCAAATTCTAGTTTGACAGCCGCCGTTACTACTTTGCCGGATACCCAGTGTTCTGGCAACAATGGCTCGATTTCTGTTATGCCTTCTGGTGGGTCGGCACCCTATGTGCTCAAGCTCGACAATGGAGTATTTGGAACCGCCACAGCATTCTCCAATTTAGGCGACGGAGCTCATTCGATCATTTTAAAAGATGCTGAGGATTGTCAGAAAACATTTAATGTGACAGTGGAACATGGAAGCACAGGGGTGAGTTATTCAAACGATATTTCTCCGATTTTTGTTGCTGCCTGCAACTTCAGTGGATGCCATGGGGCAGGATCCACCGGAAGAGACTGGACTAAATTTTCTGACGTAAAAAGTAAAGCAGCCGATATCAAGTCACGTACGGGCAACAAAAGTATGCCGATCGGTGGATCAGTTTTAACATCACTGCAGATACAACAAATAGCCTGCTGGGTAGATGATGGTGCAATTGCTAATTAATCGACTATGAAAAAATACCTCCTGCTAATTCTTATCTTTTCCCCCATTGCGATTTTTGGGCAAAAGTATATTGCGGAAAAATCGACTATCACATTCTTTTCAAAAGCTGCCATTGAAGACATCACCGCTAGCAACGCGGGCTCCGCAAGCATTTTCAATACAGAGACCGGTGAAATAGCCTTCTCCATACCGAACAAAGAATTCAAGTTCGCCAAGTCTCTGATGGAGGAACATTTCAATGAGAAATACATGGAAACAGAGAAGTTTCCAAAATCTACTTTCCAGGGTAAGATAACCGGCTATGATATGAAGGCCAGCGGGCCTCAGCCGGCGAAGGCCTCAGGAAAGTTCACGATTCATGGGGTTACAAAAGAAATGGAGATGTCCGGAACCGTGGAAATCAAGAATAACAATGTGATGTTACTTTCCAAATTCATGGTTAAGCTCGTGGACTATTCCATCGAACGCCCTCAATTATTATGGCAGAACATTGCTGAAGAAGTTGAAGTATCCATTGACTTTACATTTAAGCCTTATGAAAAGAAATAGCTCAA
>JAYVRH010000124.1:0-2376 GCA_043776495.1 Cyclobacteriaceae bacterium | reverse complement strand
TAGCTTTTCTTTTCGCTGACCAGTTCTCCGATGATTCTAAGCCCATCAAGTGTAAGTTGTGGGTCAACCACGTGAAAGAATCCTTTTAGCGAAGTAATAACAAAGGAAAGTCCGCCGGTGGCAATGGCGAGGCATTCTGTTTTTAACTCTTCGCGGATCGCCTGTACCATACTTTTTACAAGACCTTCATAGCCAATGACGATGCCGGATTGAATGGCGGACACGGTATTTCGCCCCAGAGCCGAAGTGGGCATCTCAAGCGGCACATCAAATAATTTAGCTGTGTTTTGTGACAAAGCCCTCACGGCGGTGCGAAGCCCAGGGACAATGGAGACACCCAGAATCTTTCCCTCGCCGGATATGGTGGTAAAAGTTAATGCCGTGCCAAAATCAACAACAATACAGGTTTTCCTGAATTTGAAATAGGCCGCAGTGGCATTCGCAACCAGGTCCGTTCCTATTTCATAAGGGTTTAACACTTCAATGGGCAGCTTGTCATATATGCCGGGGCCTACGACTACCGGTTCACGTCTGAACAATGAGCGCACTACATTTCTTATTTTATCTGTGAGGCCAGGCACAACGCTGCTGACAACAATAATTTCCACCAGTTCAATAGGCAAGGCGGCTTCCAGAAAATAGTCACGGATTTTTATTCCATAGAAAAGTTCAGGTTGATCGGTCCGCGAAGGAATCCGCCACACCTGCCACCCGGTTCCGTTCCAAAGACCCATGGTGATGTCACTGTTGCCAATATCGAAAGCAAGGAGCATGCTGAAAGATAATTAAATTTGCAACACTGCTGACATACCGTTGTCACGAGCGCGCGCTACATTAATAGGCAATAATTGTGAAAACCGATGGCTATGAACTCGAAGTGGAATATTGATGAAGTAATCGGGAGTCTGCCAAAAGAGGAGCAGATCATCGTGAAACGACTGCGTGCCATCATTTTGGATTGCCTTCCTACGGCGACAGAAAAAAATATGTACGGCGTACCCTTTTATTCACGGCATAGGCTGATTTGCTTCATCTGGCCGCCATCGATTTATCTTGGGCCTAAAAAACCCACGGTCCGGAGAGAAGGTGTGACCCTGGGGTTTCAGTATGGAAACTTGATGTCAAACGAAGATGGCATTCTCTTAAAAGAAAATAGAAAGCAGGTATACTGTATGTACTTCAGGTCTCCGAAAGAAATTAATGATGGACAGATTCGTGCATTGTTGTATGAAGCAGAACTGATCGATGATGGGTTCGCAAGACACAAACCGAAGTCTACCATAACTTAGTTTTGTAACGTGCTCCCATTGCTTCTATTGCCCTTGCCGACTGGTGATTGCCTACTGCCTATTTTCGGTCTGCATGCAAAACGGAAAATCCCGACTTAACTGGAGCCAAGGTTATAAAAAACGAAGTCCCACCTTCAATCCCCACCACATTTTCAAATTTGTGCCATTGTCGTAGACTTCCACCACCGTATCCAAAGTATCATTATGAAAATTGACCGTCAGGCGGCAAGAGGCTAACGCCGTGTTTTCGAATTTTATTCTTGAGTTGTACACTTCATTAATTTTTTTGATCACGGCTTTTAGATCGTATTGTTAAAACTCAGCACACCGGTTTTATAGGAAAGGGCATTGGTATCCAGTTTCTCCAGTCGCGAGAATTCACGAAGACTTTTCCTATATATTCCTGCTTCACCCATTTTCAGATTTAGGCCCTCATTATTCAGGGTATAAATTTGAACTTCCCCTGTTTTTACTGTCACTACTACTGTATCACTTTCGGGGTAAGCTTTTACAATATTTTCTTTGCGCCTCAGCGCCTTAGCGGTTAAACGCCTTAATCATATCAGCTCCCTTTTCAGCAATCATGATCGTGGGGGCATTGGTATTTCCGCTAGAAATTTGAGGCATCACAGAAGCATCTACGACCCACAGGTTCTCGATTCCACGCACACGAAGTTCCGGATCTACAACCGCCATCTCATCCACACCCATTTTGCAGGTACCCACTGGGTGATAAACACATTCAGCTACCTGTTGAATATATCGAAGCCAATCGTCATCGGAATTGTGCAATGCAGGCAGATGGGTACGAACCCGAAGTGATCCAAAGGCATTTGATTCAAGCGTTTCAAATGCTCGTCTGCCTGCGTGAATCAGAATCTCTTTATCCAGGTCTTCCGATAGATAATTTGGTTGAATGATGGGAGGTGTTGAAGACATTGCATCTTTTAACCTCACATGGCCGCGGCTTTTGGGCCGCACCTGAGTCGGTAGGATGGTGTATCCATCATTGAATGGAAAGGAACTCAGATCATACATATCCACCACTTTTTCATTGCCAGAATTGGTGGGCGTGAATTGGAATTGA
>JAYVRH010000123.1:0-7779 GCA_043776495.1 Cyclobacteriaceae bacterium | reverse complement strand
GAGCATCTCGTGGTTGAGCAACCCGGAGTAACCTTGCCAGTTCATGGGCGCTTCATCGAGTATATGAATCACGTGAAGTCTGCCCTCATCCTGTGTTTCCATTTTGGTAAACTCATCCTTGAAAATGACACTGTCAATATTCCGGTTGCAGTAGATGAGTGAGACAATGCTGTCGGGCTCTTGAGTTAGAAGGCTTTTGATATGAGACATCATCGGAGTAATACCACTACCCCCGGCAAACATGACGAGGTGACGCTTCTGTCCTTTATTGTATTCCGTTGTGAATTGACCCATCGGCTCCATCACCTTGAGAATATTGCCAGCCTTCAGATAATCCGCAAGCCAGTTAGACATCAATCCATTATCAACACGCTTTACCGAAACCGCCAGGTCTTCATCCACGAAAGGAGAAGAGCAAAGTGAATAGGCCCTCCTGACCTCTTTTCCTTCGATGGGAGAAATCAAGGTTAAAAACTGGCCAGATTTATATTTGATCTTTCCAGATGCCGGCTGCTCAAAGACAATCGAAATGGCATCACGGGTCTCCTGAACTATTTTCTTCACCTTAAGATCATAATAATGCGGTCCGGTATGGGCTTCTTCTTTCTTCTCAGATCTCTTAAACAGCTTGAATGCCATCGGATAAAAGGTTTGAATGTTAAACAGGAACAAAGTTACGTCCCAAATGTTTTCCCTCAAACTGTGCTTCAAAAGATCAAGATATTGGGTTGATATCCTCTTTCAGTGTCTCCATGGTTTTTTGAAACCCAGCAAAAATGCCGCGAACTACAATAGTGATTCAAGATACTAATTGCCGAGCTTAATTCAGGTCTATATAAAAGCGATTATTCATTTCATGGTTAAATTTGAAGCTCGCGGCACTCGGGACGGGGCCGCGAAGACATCTCCTTTGATGATGATATCCATAACACAAGCATTTGAAATGCACCCAATAAGTTAACGGCTCGCTAAAATGAATTAATTTAGCGGTCTAATTTATACGCTGTGTCGCTGAACCCACTTTCAGCCATCTCACCGATTGATGGCCGCTATTTCCAAATTACATTACCTCTTGCACCGTATTTCTCAGAGCAAGCTTTGATCCAATATCGCCTCCGAATTGAGGTCGAATATTTTATCTCTTTATGTGAATGGCCATTGCCAGAATTAAAGTCATTTCCGAAAGAAAACGTCAGATTGCTCCGTTCATTCTATCAGGGCTTTGATGAATCGTCCGCAACCAAAATCAAGTCAATCGAAAAAACGACCAACCACGATGTAAAGGCCGTTGAATATTTTCTCAAAGAGAAGTTTGACCAACATGGTTTGTCAGCGTACAAAGAATTTATCCATTTCGGACTTACCTCACAGGATATTAACAATACGGCAACTCCCTTATTGTTAAAAGAATTTTTGAATGCTGAGTATCTTCCAAAACTCCAGGCGATCGTACAAACGATCGATGAGCAGGCAAGTCAATGGAAGGGGGTACCGATGTTGGCCAGGACCCACGGCCAGCCAGCCTCCCCTACTCGCTTAGGGAAAGAGATGGCCGTTTTTTCTGAACGCATCAGAAAACAACTTGAGCTCTTGAAAACCATTCCTCACTCAGCAAAGTTTGGAGGAGCGACCGGTAATTTCAACGCGCATCACATTGCTTACGCAGAGATAAACTGGATAAAGTTTGCCGATCAATTTGTTTCAAAATCATTGGGCCTTCAGCGCAGCCATCCCACGACCCAAGTAGAACATTACGACAACCTGGCTGCTTTGTTTGATAACCTCAAACGAATTAACACCATCCTCATCGACTACAGTCGCGACGTGTGGCAATACATATCGATGAATTATTTCAAGCAAACCATAAAAGCCGGGGAAATCGGTTCTTCAGCCATGCCTCACAAAGTGAACCCCATTGATTTCGAAAATGCAGAAGGCAATTTAGGTTTGGCGAATGCACTCTTCGAACACCTGTCCGCCAAGCTACCGGTCTCCAGGCTCCAGCGCGACCTCACCGACTCCACCGTCATGAGAAATATCGGTGTGCCGATGGCGCACTCTTACCTTGCCTTACATTCCCTCAAACGTGGAATTTCAAGATTGGAACTTAACCAGCAAGCGATTGACCAGGACCTTGAAGATAATTGGGTGGTCGTAGCAGAGGCCATCCAAACGATTTTGAGAAAAGAGCGTCATCCCAATCCTTATGAAGCACTCAAGGACCTTACGCGGAAAAACGAAAAAATCACAAAAGAAATCTTCAATAAGTTTATTGATGGATTGAAAGTGAGTGATGCTGTGAAGATGAGGTTGAAAGAGATTACTCCATTTAATTATACGGGGATTTAAGTTGCCATATTCCAGTTCCTTTCCTGACTATTTTAAGAATCCCTATGACGCCTTAAAGGACTTCATCAACCAAGCGAGGCTGTGTTTGTTTCATCCTTACTCCTGGTGTGTATATGCTACGGAACCTGGGCACCCTGGGTGTTCACGTAAACTGAATAGAGTGATTGACTGGCCACCATGAACAATCTGTTGCGCTTAGCTCCACCAAAGCAGAGGTTCGCACATGTTTCAGGTAGTTTGATCTGCCCAATAAGTTTGCCATCAGGAGCGAAGATGTACACACCATCAACCCCATTTCCGCCCCATCCTGCTGAAGCCCAGAGATTTCCATCAACATCACATCGGATTCCATCTGAACCGCCAGCCGACATCTCTGCGAAAATACGGCTATTGGAAAGGCTTTTTCCATCTGTGACATCAAATGCATACAAAGGTTGTGGTTTGCCTGGGTGTGGTCCTGTGTCGGCGATATAAAGTCGCTTCTCATCCGGTGAAAAACACAAACCGTTGGGACGGCCCAGCGTACCTACCACTACAGTGAGTTCTCCATTGGCAGGATCGATGCGATACACATTCGCCGGCAGCTCAAATTGGTCAACATGTCCTTCATAGTTTGAAAGGATTCCATAGCCAGGATCTGTAAACCAGATGCTCCCATTGGAGTGGACCACCACATCATTGGGCGCATTCAGTTTTTTTCCTTTATATCGATCGGCGAGTACCGTAATCGTGCCATCATGCTCTGTCCGCGTCACACGCCGGGCATCATGCTCGCAACTAATTAACCTTCCTTGGCGATCGCGTGTATGCCCATTTGCATTGTTGGACGGCGTTTGGAAAACAGTGACCTGATTGGTTTCTTCTGTCCAACGCATCACACGGTTGTTGGGAATGTCACTGAACACAAGAAATCGCCCATCCCCAAACCAGGCCGGCCCTTCGGCCCACCTTGCACCGGTCCAGAGTCTTTCCACGGCAGCATTGCCAACAATGTATTTGCCAAAACGTGGATCGTGGACCACAATGGATGGATCAGGGTACCGAACCAGGTTTTGATCGGCTTTGTCCTGAGCGAATGACAAACTCACCGTTGCCAGCAGTGTTAGAAGTAGTGCTGTGATTCTCATGATCATGACTTTAGAGTTTAGCTTTTAGTTAAGCATGCATCCGCCTAATTTACTTTGTTTCTAATCGGAATCCATATTTCTTCCTCTGAATTCGGATCTTCATTCTTATACCCATCTCCCAACACTTCAAAGTGAGGCCTATCGTCCAATACAAATTGGGAGTTAGGCAACCATGTTTCGAAAATATATTGAAATGCATCAGAACCTTTGCTGGCCGCTCCTTTATATAAAAACACGGCATATAGTCCACCGGTCAGTGTCAATGGCTCCATGCCATCCGGAACGTTGATAAAGTCAGTCACCTCTATGGTCGCCCATTTCTCAAAACAATTCTTTTGGCCGAAATCGTCGAAATAGGATGGATCATAAATTTGCAATGAATAAAGGACTGTGCCAATGCTGTTTCTAATTTCCTTTCTCCTCGGCATAAAGCTTCGCCAAAGTTCCCCTGTCTTGTTGTCTTCCAAAGACATGGTCGACCTTTTTCCAATTAGTTTCTTTGTTGATAGAGTTTCTATTCTTGGCTTCATATCCATTGCAGCGCGCAGGTTAATGCTGCACCCTCATAAGTCCATGCATTATCGGCATTACGTCATGAGTTAAGTGTCCTCCGATAATACTTTTTTATAGAATCTTATAGGTTTTTGGAAATATTTCATTTAAGAGAAATTTAGCATTTAGTCTTTGACATTTGGATTGTACAAATACTTTCTTTCATAAAAGTCATACAACGTCAAACGCCGAAGGTCAAAATACGCAGTCCAAAAAGATCGAAGTGCTGTGATGTAACTACGCTTAGCATTGTCTTTCTCGGTGAGGGCGATATTTAAATTAGTAATATCAATCTTACCGATTAAGTACCTGTTTTGTGCAACAGTATAACGCTTTAGCGCTACCTCATCCGATTTCTTTGTGATCTCAATCTGGAGATACAACATTTCAAACTGCCGGACTTGAGTAAGAATTTGCTGTTCAAAGGTTACTTCATCCTGCGCAATAACATAATCATTTAGTTTTTTATTAGCATAGGCCGTTTGCATTTGCGCACGCCTGCGCCCCCAATCGACAATGGGTATATTAAATACAACGGTAGCAACTTGCTGCCTGGAAGGATTCTGATAAAGATCGTGAAGGGTTGTTCCTACATTGTTTAAGCCAAAGGCGGCGGTCACACCCACCTGATATAACTGGCCTCTGACTTGAGCTACGGCAGACTCCGCCTCCGCTTTCCTTCGCTCAAAGGCTACGTAGGCAGACCTGGTTTCTTTAGCATGCGCCAGAGCCTCTTCCTCCGATACTTCGAAAACGGGGATTTGCTCAGGCAAAACGAGTTCAAACTTCTCTCCATTTCGCAACCCAATGTATGTTCGCAAATCGAGGCTTGCTGTTTGTAAGGCAAGATTGGCTTGTCCTACATCCTGACGGGATCGCAGCAACTGCAGTTCTACCTGCAACAACTTGTCCTCTGAGGTGGTACCAATATTATACCGGCCCTGCTCTATCTTATAAATGGTGTCGTTGTTAGCAAGGTTGTATTGAGCAATCTGTAGGTTCACCTGAGAATCCATCACGCTAAAAAAAAAGTTTACTGCCTCCCGTCCAATCTGCTCCATGCCTTCAGAATAGTCACGTTTGGATTCTTCGTACCGGATGGGCTCAATAAGCTTGTCCCATTTGTATTTATTGTAGGCTAATAGGGGTTGGTCAAGCCGAATGTACATCGGCGCGCCATTCCATTGTGTGGTCTGGGAATTCAAATCCCTAAAATAATTATAGCTTGAGTTTACTGAAACCGTACCGTTCGTCCACTGGATAGGTTGTTGAAGTGAAAAATTTACTCCCGGGTTGATCTGGTTTACAGGCAAATAAACAATCGACCCGTCTGGTTGTCTTATTGGTGTAATGCTGTTGGAGTAGAGTTGGCCTCCACCGCTATTCATCCGGATTTGTGGATTGTAGTTTGTTCTATAGAAACGGTACTGCCAAAAGCGATTTTCAAGCCTTGTCTCAGTCTGCTTAAATGCCGGGGACTGCGACTGAGCTCGATGAATGACTTCTTCAATGGTAAAAACATTTTGTGCCCGTACTTCAAAGAAGTTCAGCCCAAACAGTAAAACAATTAACATTTTTTTATTCATAGCGGAGGGATGCAATGGGATCTTGGTTAGCTGCCCTCCGTGCAGGTGTGATGCCAAAAATTAAACCTACCGTGGCAGCGACGCCAAATGAAAGAATGATGGAAGAAAAACTAATGATGGTAGGAATTTGGGCAATGGTTGAAACAGTATAGGCCATGACAATGCCCATGATCACCCCGAGGATACCCCCAGTCACACTGATCATGATTGCTTCAAATAGAAACTGTTGGATCACATCACTCTTCTGCGCACCAATCGCGAGCCTCAGGCCAATTTCTTTGATTCGCTCCAACACAGACGCAAGCATAATATTCATGATCCCAATACCCCCAACCAACAAGGATATGCCTGCGATAGCACCTAGTACATAGTTAAAAATATCGTTAGTTCGCTGTTGTTGCTTCAACAAAAGTTCGGGTATCTCAATTTCATAGTCCACTACGTCGTAGTGCCTCCGCTTCAGCAGGCGTTGAAGAATTTCCGCCGTTGGTTGCAGCATGGCCGTTTCATCAACCTGGATTACCAACCTGTCCAATTGATGGTAATTCTTCTTCTCTGTCTCGCTTTCTTCACTCGCCGTGTTGGCCGTCTCGGAGACCATCCCCCGACTGCGCTGCGAGGCATGTCTGATTGCTTCTCCGGTAATCAAATCACGATTTCTGTAGCGAATAAGTACGGTCTGGATGGGAGCATATACATCCATATTAAAATCACGAATCCCTAACTTACTGATGCTCGCCTGTGAAACATTGCGTGGCGCCAAAACTCCAATGATCGTAAGCCAGTGTGGACCTACTTTTATACTTTTACCAATGGGTACTTCTGTGGGGAAAAAGCGTGATTTGAGCCCCTGACCAATGATACAAACTTGTGAGCCAATTTTAAGCTGACCTTCATTGAACATGCTCCCTTCGCCAAGATCAAAATTAAAAATATCGAAATAGGCCGGGTCCACGCCAACAAGTTTTGCTGATCGCCGAATTCCATTGCGAATGATGGTGGTCTCAATTAATATCTCCGGGCTAAATTTTGACAATCCGGGTATAGTCGCACGGATATTATTGACATCACGCAATGTGATGCCGGGGGAGAATCTTTTCTTGCTTTTGCTATTCAGTTGATCAACAACTTTCTCATCACGTTGCTCTATGAGTGGCTTGATTACAATGTTATTGAGTCCCACGAGTTTAATCTGATCCAGTATCTCTTGCTGCGCGCCATTGCCAATCGCAAGCATTGCTATTACGGCTGCTACGCCAAAGATAATGCCAAGGCCTGTGAGCAGGGAGCGGATTTTATTAACCAGTACAGCGTTGATGGCAATATCCAAATTGGCAAAAAGGCGCGAACGATTCATGAGAAGAAACTTAACTTCCGGGGGAAACTTTCTTTTTGGTGGGCTCTGAATTTTCAGAAATCGGAGCAGGCTTCGCATCCTGCTTTTCCTTGGGATTGCGCTTGCCATTCATCTCAGGCAATAAGCTCACCTTCTGATCTTCAAGTCCCATCGGCACGGACAAATAAATGCGCTCATCCTCTATGAGGCCCCCAAGCGTAATAGCATCATTCGCATTTGTTTCTCCTACAATCACTTCTTGTTTTACAATCTTAAGGCCGTCCTTCTTATAAACATAAGTTATCGAATCAAGTTGACTATGGAGGCACTCTAACGGAATGGACAATGCGTCCTCCTTAAGGCTGGCGATTATCTTGTTACTGGTGGTCATAGACGGCTTTAACGTGGGGTCGCTTCCTTCAAGCTCTACCCTCACTTCAAAAACTTTGGCATCAGAATTAGGTCGCTGCTCTCCCACGTTCGCCACACTGACCACAGAACCAACAAGTTTTTTGTCAGGATAAGCGTCCAAACCCACATCGACCCGCTGGCCAGCCTTCACTTTTCTTATGTCTACCTCATTCACATAGGTTTTGGAAACCATTTTTGTCAAATCGGGTAATGTGGCAACAGTAGGTTCCCACATTTGAATTTGCGAGCCCGCCTTAACAGGTTTGCCATCCCAACCTTTTTCGTAAATAACCATGCCGTCGTCTGGCGCAATGATGTTAAAGGACTGAAGAACACTTGTCATATTGTTAAAATCACCCTGAACCTTTCGAAGTTCAGCTGATACCTCACGCATTTTCTCAATATTTTGATTCTTCTT
>JAYVRH010000122.1:0-7782 GCA_043776495.1 Cyclobacteriaceae bacterium | reverse complement strand
TTTGAACATCAAAAGGCAATGCTCCTACCGACTGGGTACCGTCAATGATGAGCAGCGAGCCGACATCACGCGTTCGTTTTCTGATTTGCTCAAGATCGAAACGAGTTCCATCTGCCCAATGCACGTGCCCAAGAGCGACAATTCTTGTCTTGCTGTCAATCGCCTCAAGGATTCGCTCGTTCCACTTCTTCCCTCTCGACTCCAGGCTTGCAGGTGGTAGAACCGTGATGAGAGTAGAATTTGTCTCCTGGGTGAGTCGTTGCCATGGATAGTAGTTGCTTGGAAATTGTTCTGCCGCCACGATAATCTTATCTCCCGCTTTCAGCTGAACATTTTTTACTACGGTGGCAAGTCCGTATGATACAGATGGAACGATCACGATCCGGTTGGAATCCTTTGCATTTATTAGCCTCGCAAACTCCTCCCTCAATTTCTTCGAATCGGAAAAAAAATCATCGGAAGAAATAGAAAAAGGATTGCGCTTCCGTTGCATGCCAGCAATGCCTGCCTTCTCCACGGACTTTAGCAAGGGCGACATATAAGCACAGTTCAAATAAGTGACTCCTTTTGGAATGGTGAATTTGGCTCGTTGGTTTTGCATTTGTATTTCAATAGTTAGTGGGGGACAGTCCCAGAGAATCCCGCAAGTATTGGAATTCATTCTTGTTTTTGCGCCAGTAATCGATGACAAGCGTTTTGTCCAGTACCGCTCGGGTTTCTCGCATCTGACCATGCTCGCTAAAAGATTCTTCCCATCCCAGAATTTTATGAGGAAATTGTTTTTGATAATGGATAATCAAATTTCTTTCCTGATCCGGAACACTGACAGCATAGGTAACCACCTCGCCGCTTTCGCTTTTGCTCACAATGGCGTTGAGTGATTTAAGATCAGAATGCTTCAGCCTTGTAAAGAAAAGTCCAGGAATCAATTTCACATTGCCCAGGGGCAAATTTTCCGGGTTCAGGCGAATGGCATTCCACAACTCGTCCTCAAGAAGGTCTGATTTCAAAGAAAATCTTTCTTCACCCTCCTGCTCAAAGTAAGAATGTCCAACAAAAGAATACCCATTGCCCTGATGGTTCATTTGAGAGTAAACATGACCGCACCATTCTTGTGAACTCATGGTAACTTTCACTGCATGCGGGTATGGGGCCTCCTCAATGGGCGAAAATACTGAAAGCATCATCGAATAAGGATAGATCCCCGTTACAAAATTCTTTGTGAAATTCATTTTTAGCATGCCTAACTTATCCGTTGCGGAAGATGAAGAGGGGTCATCAAGTTTTACCTGTTTTGTCCGCGAGAAATCTTCCGTGACAAAAATAAGGACGGCCTTGCCTTCACGGTGTTCTCCGTAGCGCGATTGGTCGAGATTATAAGAATTCACCTCTGCCTTGCCTGAATACCAATAGGATTTAAATTCTTCGGTCTGACTTGGTTTCTGTTGTCCCCCATCTGGGGACGGTGACGAACGTGAGCAACCCTGAAATATCATTATTATTAAGAAAGCAGGCCATAATCTTCTCATTTCGATAATACTGCCACCATCCGGAAGACGACCTCGTTTCGTAAGTTTCATTGTTCGCAATGTATAGGAAAAGGTTACCTATTCCAGCAAACTAAAATAAACACCAAGAATGAATATTTGGGCCATGACAGAAAATTTCAAGGGCATAGAATTTGTGCGTATATCTTCCTTACCGGAAGATCAAAAAGAAAAAATATGGAAATCTTTCCAACATGACAAGATCATTAAGATCGTAAAAGATCAGGCATTGCTGAACGATTGTATTTTGTACAACGATTATGTTTCCTGGCTGAGCCAACAACAAAGTGCCGTCCCCATGTCAACTGTTTCAATCTCGCCAGCCTCAATGCCTACCTTTGCCAAGCTAGCGTTCAAATAGCAATCACTATTTCGAGTTAATAAGACTGTCCACTACGTTTCCATCAGGGTCTTCAAAAGAAAAATGACTCCTGCTCTCCCTCTTCCTGATTTAAGAATTCTTAGATTTTCCCTCCTCCTTTAACCCAGTGCATCCTCAGGATGAATTTCAAATTCAAAAATCGCCCTTGACTTGCCTGTTCGCCTGCTGCCACTCAAAAGTAGCTTACGCTGTCTGTAGATAATTGACTATTAGTGTATTAGAACTCATCTGATCTTTATCAGACTCCAGAGATATCCACAAAGAACTGATTGACCAAATACCTCGTAACTACTTATATATCAATGTGATATACAGTAACAGTCTCGTAATGTGGATAAAAGCTCGATTTTGTGGATTTCTTTCTACCCCAATTTAGAGAGGTTTGTAAGTGCCTGAATTTTAGCACTTTTGTTTACTCGATCCAGCATGCGAATCTTAGCCAATTGTCAGATAAACCTTAACCCAGCCAGGCAAATTCCGTTTGCCAATTCAATGGGGATAAGATTGTTTTTTGGACTGGTCTTTTTGGGTCAAATGTGCTACAGCCAAAGTGCCGAGCTGGTGAAATTGGATGGGCTGCAGAAGCTTATCCAAAATGAAAAGGATCAAGTTCAGGTTATTAACTTCTGGGCTACCTGGTGTGCCCCCTGCATCAAAGAATTGCCACTGCTTGAGAAATTAAATGCTGACCGCAAAGATGTTCGAGTCAGGTTGGTGAGCATGGACATGGATCTTGATCCTGACCCCGAAAAGGTGAGAAAATTTGTATCCCGAAAAAAAATTCTGTCGCAAGTGCTGATTTTAGATGAAAGAAACCCCAATCTGTGGATTGATAAAGTCGATAAAAATTGGTCAGGTGCATTGCCCGCCACTTTGGTTGTAAACAGTAAGACCGGGAAGCGAAAATTTCTCGAAAGAGAATTACACGAGGGCGAATTAGAAAGCCTGATTGCTGAAGTTCAATAAAAAAACAAAAACTTTAATCATTAAATTAATAATTATGAAACGAATGTTTTTATCCCTTGTTGTAATGATTGCATTTATTGCAGGTGCTCCCGTTAAAAACGGTTACGAGGTGGGTGATCTGGCATCCGATTTTAAACTGAAGAACGTGGATGGCAAAATGGTCTCCCTGGCAGACTGGAAAGATGCAAAGGGATTTATAGTGATTTTTGACTGCAACACATGTCCGTATTCAAAAGCTTATAATGATCGAATTATTGGATTAAATGATAAATATGCCGGCAAAGGTTATCCTGTCGTCGCCATCAATGCAAATGACGCTTCGGATTCCCCCGGTGATTCCTTTGAAAAGATGGTTGACTATGCCAAAAAGAAAGGATACACTTTTCCTTATCTGATCGATGAAACTCAAACTGTAGCAAAGACTTTTGGTGCCACCAATACGCCACATGTTTTCGTGCTGAGCCGTTCAGGCAAAGATTTGAAGGTGGCCTATATCGGCACCATTGATGATAACGCTCGCAAAGCCTCGGCGGTAAGCAAGAAGTACGTAGAAGAGGCAGTTGATGCTTTAATGAATGGCCAGACTGTACCCACGCCAAAGACCAAAGCGATTGGCTGTGGAATCAATTGGAAAGATGCATAATGTTTTATTTAGGATATCTCCAAATTCATTGCTTAAAGACGACTCCGCTGCCAATGACAACATATATTTTTGGTTGAATTTAAGCTGAATTCGACGTTTGTTGAAGGCATTGAAAATCATTCAACTTACGTAAAATGAAGAAGGCAAATTTGTCTCCGGCAGAGCAGCGCAGATTAAGTGCACGCAGATGATCGCAGATAGTCTCGAATTAGATCAGCGTCAATCTGCGTGGGCCCGATCAGCGACAATCTGCGGGAACCTTTCTGAATTCTTGAACCACCTAATGTCATCTACAACCGGTATCGTACCAACGGCGCGATGGATTACTCAGTCTGACTCAATTTGGTATGGCCTGCATAGGCTTAGAGCTATAAGATAATTCCTAAACTTGCAGTGCAGAAAGAATATCGTCTACGAACTCACGGGAGTTGCTAAGGCGCGGCACCTTATTCTGACCACCTAATTTTCCACGTCGTTTCATCCAGCTATAAAATGTGCCCTCTGGAACGCTGTGTATTTTCGGAGCAATTAAGGCCATGTCATGGAAACGCTTGGCATCGTAATCAGAGTTGATTCTTCGGAGTGTTTCATCCAAAATCTTGCCAAATTCATCAAGATTCTTAGGTTCCTTATGGAATTCAATGATCCATTCGTGACCGCCACGTTTATTTTTTTCAAGATAAATTGGTGCGGCGGTGAAGTTGTTAATAACTCCTTCGGTCATTTCGCAAGCCCTTGTAATTGCCGTCTCGGCATTTTCAATAATTACCTCCTCACCAAAAGCATTAATAAAATGTTTGGTGCGACCCGATATCTTAATGCGATAGGGTGTTTTGCTTGTGAACTTTACGGTGTCACCAATGTTGTACCTCCACAAGCCGGAATTCGTGGTGATGACCATTGCGTAGTTTTTTCCCAGTTCAACATCACTCAACGGAATGGCCTTGGGGTTTTCATCTTCTGATTCCTCTGTTGGAATAAACTCATAAAAAATACCATAATCCAGCATGAGCAAAAGCTCTTCAGAGTTGCTGAGGTCTTGAATGCCAAAAAATCCTTCGCTTGCTGTGTAGGTCTCCCAGTAATGCATGGTGTCACTAGGGATGAGGGTCTTAAATAAATTACGATAGGGTGAAAAGGCTACTGCCCCGTGGAAAAAGACTTCGAGGTTGGGCCATATTTCATGAATAGGTTTTTTCTGGATCTCCATGATACGCTGTAACAACAACACGGTCCAAGTAGGTACTCCTGCGATGTGAGTGACGTCAACGGCTGCCGTTTCGCTTGCGAGCTTTTCAATTTTCTCTTCCCAGTTGCTCATCAGTGCTACCTCAAGGCTGGGCGTACGTATCAGCTGCGCCCACACCGGAAGATTTTGCATAATGACTGCCGATACATCACCATAGTACGATGAAGCGCTGGGATCGAGTTCATTTATCTGATGACTTCCTCCGATGGCCAGGCCACGACCGGAGAAAATATTTGTTTCAGGATAGTTGTTAACATAAATACAATACAAGTCCTTGCCCGCTTTGAAGTGGCATTCCTCCAACGACTCCGATGAAATGGGGATGAACTTGCTCCGCGCATTGGTGGTGCCGGAAGATTTTGAAAACCATTTTATTTCAGTCGGCCAAAGAATATTTTGCTCCCCCTTCATCATCCTTTCGATGTAAGGAAACAACCTCTCGTAAGAGTGAACTGGCACCTGCCTTGAAAAGTCATCGTAATTTATGATCTCATCAAAGCCATACTTTCGACCAAACTCTGTAGGCCTGGCCGTGAGCAAAAGTCTGTTAAATAATTCGTCCTGGACATCATGAGGATACTTCATAAAGAGCTCCATCTGGTGGATGCGCTTCTTCATGACCCAGGTGAGAATGGAATTAATGAATTGCATATAAGATCGGCAAAAGTAAACGGTGAGGGGCACCCGGCAAAACCTCATGCATAAACCAATCAAAATGCTGCTGAGCTCGATCTTTGGGAATCTGATACCAGGAAAAGTCTATCTCTTTGATAGACTTTTGTATTTTTGGGCTATGAACATCCTTTTTGCTCCCTGGCCATGGTATATCACGGGCCCTGTCATTGGCTTCACAGTGCCGCTTCTCCTATTATTTGGAAACAAAAGACTTGGCATCTCTTCCACCATGCGACAGATTTGCGCCGCTTGTCTACCTGCGAATATTCCATTGTTCAAATACGATTGGAAAAAAGAGGGTTGGAATCTTTTCTTTGCTGGCGGGGTACTGATCGGTGGCATTATTGGAGGGACCATTCTTGCCAACCCTGACCCGGTGGCTGTCTCTGAAAGTACGATGGCATACTTCAAATCAGTTGGGTTAACCGACTTGACTGGACTCCTGCCTTCAGAACTTTATAACTGGTCATCTCTCGCCACGGTGCAGGGATTTGTGTTAATGGTTGTTGGGGGTTTTCTGGTTGGCTTCGGCACCCGTTATGCCCGAGGTTGTACCTCTGGTCATGGCATCCTGGGGCTGTCTGCCTTGCAATGGCCTTCACTAATAGCGACCGCGAGCTTTTTTATTGGGGGAATTCTTTTTAGCCATTTCATTCTTCCCTACATCCTTAGCACATGAAAAACCTAAAATACCTTATCGTTGGAATTGTATTTGGACTAGCCCTTACCAAGGGGGAGGCCATTTCGTGGTATCGCATCCAGGAGATGTTCCGCTTCGAAAGCTTTCACATGTTTGGAATTTTTATGACAGCCATTCCCGTTGGGGCGCTCGGACTTTTTCTTATAAGAAAATCAAAAATGAAAACATTTGAAGGGGAGCCTGTTGAGATGCCAGTGAAAGAATACCATCACGGTGTGGTACTTGGTAGCCTTATCTTTGGATTTGGATGGGCCCTCACCGGAGCGTGCCCAGGACCGCTGTACGCTCAAATTGGATCAGGTTCGTTGGCCACGATTGTCACATTGCTAAGCGCAATTGGGGGCACTTGGGTCTACGGGAAATTTGGAGCGTATTTGCCTTCCTAGAAAGACTACGGTTGATACATTGGGAGTCCCTTCGCATTCCATAAACGAAGACCGCCTTCCAACGCTGCCACATTTTTGAATCCCATTTCATTCATCATTTCAAGGGCCTTGCCGCTGCGCTTTCCACTGGCACAGTAAACGAAATAGGTCTTCGAGTGATCCAGGCTATCCAGGGAATTTTTGAAACCAGGAGCATTATAATCAAGGTGATGAGTTCCTGCTATGTACCCTGTCTGCATCTCCTCTGAAGATCGAACGTCGATAAGTACAATTTCAGGGTTAGCCTTGAGTTGACTCGCGAAGTCTTTGGGTGCCAATACTCCACCGGTGACTTTTGAGTCTCCTGAATTACAAGCATACATCGCGAAAAGCAAAACGAGAATGATAAATTTTTTCATAGTTCGTTGTTAATGAAATAAAATTCTATTTGAGCGTAGCCGCGATGCCTTCCTTGTAGGAAGTAGCCTGAATATTGAATGCTTTTTCAAACTTCGTGCTGTCAAAGATATAGTCATTTTCAAATTGATACATCATCTCCACAAATTCTCGTAGCACCGGAACGAATAAGCCTACAAGTCGGACGCCAAATTTAGGAAGGGCTTGCAGCTTGTACGGTTTACCCATGATTTCGCAAGCGATACGAACATATTGCTCCCCGGTAATTTTTTCTTTGCTGGTCAGTGCATGCCAGGTTTGATTAAAGGCCGAGGGCGTGTTTCCCAGCATGGCTACACTTCTCCCGGCGTCAGGAGTGTAAGTAAACGAGTGAATTGCTTTAGGATTGCCAATCCACTGCGGGCCCTGGTTCGCTTTTAATTTTTGAGTTACCATGGAATGGGTAAGGCTCAACAATGCCTCAGGCCCATAAAAATCAGCTCCCCTCACAATCATACCTTTGATATTGCCGACCTTGACTTCATCGAGAAGTTTTGTTGCAATCTTAGCGCGCACTTCGCCTTTTTTACTATTTGGATTGTAGGGCGTTTCTTCCGTCATCACCCCGTTTACTAACCCATAAGAATAGACATTATCAAAAAACACTAGCTTGCTGTTGTGCTTCTTGCAGGCATCGATCACATTCTGCATCAGTTTCGGCCATTGCTCCTGCCAGACGGTCGTGTCATATTTCAATCCTGCCACCAGATATACAACTTCGCTACCAGCAACAGCCCTTTCTGTCTGCTCATAGTTCAATAAATCAGCCTTTACCAACTCATCAGAAGGGTTTATTTTT
>JAYVRH010000121.1:0-2380 GCA_043776495.1 Cyclobacteriaceae bacterium | reverse complement strand
TTGGTGGCTCGGCCAGAGTGGATTTTTGCTTCAATGGAATGGCACTTGCGTCTTGTTCGATCCATATCTTTCTGATTCATTAACAACAAAATATGAGGGCACCACCAAGCCGCATGTTCGCATCAGCGAATTGGTGATTGAACCATACCTGCTTGATTGCATTGATATTGTTACCTCAAGCCACAACCACACTGATCACCTGGATGGTGAGACATTAATTCCTCTACTAAAGGCCAATCCCAGCATTAAATTTATTATTCCAGAGGCAAATAGAAATTTTGTGTGCGATCGTGTAAAGTGTGATAATGGCTTTCCATTGGGTTTGAATGATGGAGATCATCTGCAAATTGATCAATTCACTTTTTATGGTGTGCCTGCTGCACACAATGAAATTGAACGCGATGAAAAGGGGAGGTGCAAATTCATGGGCTTTGTTGTTAAGTTTGGCAAATGGGCCATTTACCATAGTGGCGATACGCTTTTGTATGACGGAATGGTTGAATTGTTAAAACCTTTTCAAGTGGATGTTGCTTTTCTTCCCATCAACGGCAACGATCCTTCACGCAAAGTAGCGGGGAACTTAAATGCAAACGAAGCAGCGTGGCTCGGTAAGCAATTAAGTGCGAAGATGGTTATTCCACATCATTACGATTTATTTGAATTCAACACGGCCGATCCAAAGAATTTTGAAAGAGAAGCCATGCTAATAGATCAGACGTTCGTTACAGTGAAGCTGGGACAGCATTTTATTTACAGGTAAGTATTCACTAATAAGTTATTGGATTTCCAAAATGTAGTTTGTACTAAGTTTCGGACCTATCCAGCCTTCGGAGCAAGTGATTGGCCTCTAGGGTGATTCAAAATATGAGTAACAATTACAGCAGTTTCTTGACAATTTTTTGCAAAGTGGGCACTACTTCTAATTCAAACCAAGGATTTTTCTTTTGCCAGATGTTATTTCTTGGCGATGGGTGAACGAGTGGCAAATAATCAGGTAAGAAACCTTTAAAGTTTTTTATGTTTTTTGTGATCGAAGGACTAAACTTTTCGCCCAAATAGAATTTTTGAGAATACTGACCAATTAATAAGGTGAGTTTAACCTCTTTCATTTTTGCCAATAGCTGATGATGCCACGTAGGGGCACACTCCGGCCTTGGGGGCAAATCGCCAGAAGTACCCTTGCCCGGATAGCAAAAGCCCATGGGCACTAAAGCAAATAACTTGTCGTTGTAAAATTGTTCTTCGGTTACACCCAGCCATCGTCTCAATTCCTTTCCACTCAAATCATCCCAGGGGATGCCGCTACTTTGAACTTTCTGCCCCGTGGCTTGACCGATGATGACAATCCTTGATTGTGCACTCGCTTGAACAATAGGCCGGGGTTTGTTGGGCAAGTATTTTTTGCAAATTTGGCAGGCACGAATTTCGGTGAGAAGCTTTTTCACTCGTGTAAGCTAGTCCTCTTTTTGTAGATGCTTATCTTTCCTTTGTCTGCTGCCTGACAATGCGAGAAATATTTCAATTATGCGCTCATCAACTTCGCGATATCAAACTTCCTCATTTTCATAAAAGCTTGTATCACCCTTTCCGATTTAGAAGGGTCGCTCATTAATTTTGCTAAAACAGTCGGAACAATCTGCCACGAAACGCCAAACTTATCTTTCAACCAACCACATTGACTTTCCTGACCTCCTTCAGTGAGTTTGTTCCAGTAGTTGTCAATTTCTTCTTGGGTTTCGCAATCGACCACTATTGAAATACCTTCATTGAAAGTAAAGGCGTGCGGTCCCGAACTATCCATAGCAGCAAACAATTGATTGGCCAAAGTAAACTGAGCGTGTTTTACTGTCCCTTCAACATCGTGCTCTCCTTTTTCATAACGACTGATTTGCCCAATCGATGCACTACTGAAAATAGTGGTATAAAAATTAATAGCGCTCTCAGCTCTCCCAGCATTGGATTGTGTGAACATGAAAGAGGGAATAATTTTTTCTGCTGAGTTCCCCCTTTGCCCCATCATCAACTGCCAGTTTACTCCAAACTTGTCTTGGCACCAACCGTATTTTTCGTTCCACGGATATTTATTTAAAGCCATCATGATGATGCCATCCCTGGACAGCTTATACCATTTCTCTTCAATTTCGTTTTCAGAATTGCATAAGACAAAAAATGAGATAGAAGGATTCACTTTGAACATCGGTCCTCCATCTAAGCCCATAAATTTTCTTCCATTCAACTCAAAAGTAGTTACCATCGGGTTGGTGGCAGTAATCTTAGAATTTTTCCAAAAATGGCGAAGAATATTGCTGAGCATTGAGTGTTGGACCAACAGGCTTGGCTAGTGCCTGCCGGACCTTCAGCGTAGTGTAGTGAAGGCGGA
>JAYVRH010000120.1:0-7794 GCA_043776495.1 Cyclobacteriaceae bacterium | reverse complement strand
GATCTTTAGGACACCTGCTTTGATATCATCGAACGGCAAGGATAGTTGTGCGATTGGAAAGTCAGTACTCGCCGAAATATTTTTTCCATTATAACTGTAGTTAAATTTCAAGGGACCCCGCTTCTCCCCTCCGGCAAACATTCCCACCGCCTTGAGGCACCACGCAACAGATTGGGTACTCATCCAAAAATTTGAATTACTCAGTGACGCGGAAATTTCTTTCACCAATTCAAATCCTTTTGTACGGTTATTCACCAGAAGTAAGGTCTCGAGAATAATGGCCTTATCGCGGGTATCAGAACCATAAGAGTATGCCATTTCCTGATAGGGCTTCACTCCCACTGGTAAGTTGGCAATCAAAGCCTTCGTCACTTCAGGTTGTCCTGCTTTCGCATATGCAGCAGCGAGCATCCATGCTGAAGTTACAGGCATGTTGCCCATTTCGCGAAGGCGATTCATGGAAGCAAGATCGGCATCACCGGCCAGCGCCAGGGTGTATAGACGATAGGCTTGTATCAATTCGCTGCTTTGAAATTCTTTATTCTTCCTCCATTCATTCGATTTACCATGCTCATATTTTTTCCAACGCTTGATCATTTCGTGCGGCACGAAATAACCCTTTGCCTCCGCTTCGATCAAGAAGTGACCAGCATAAATGGCACCCCAACTTTCTGAATCCTGATCGCCAGGCCAATATGCGAATCCACCATCCCGCGTTACAAATAGTTTAAGTCGTTCGATCGCCGCCCGCACATTTCGTTGAATCGTCGCTCTTTCTTCATCTGTAAGTGCCTTGACCTGGTCGAGATAGATTTGAGGGAACACGGATGAAATAGTTTGTTCGATACAACCGTAAGGATATTGCATCAGGTAGCGTAGTCGCTGCCCTAAATTAACGGGAGGAAGCGAAGACACTTCCAACATCGCCATATTTGTACCACTTATGCCGATTGCATCCACACCACCATTCCAGCTTTTGCCAGGCTCCAACAATACTTCTACAACTTTGGTTACTGGCGGATTCGGATTCCTGATTTCAATTTCAATGATATCCGTTGCTTTATAATTTCCGGAAGTGGCCGTGACCTCAATTTTTGCAAACCCAGTCTCACTTTTTACGGAGAGATCAAAGTCAACGGTCATATCCTCCCGATCCATCACGACGGAACGTGATGTGCCATTTGACAACGACACTGGCCCCGACACTTTCACATCCACTTTTACTTTTTGAATATTTTTCTCCATCGCAAAAAGTGTGACCGGAAGTTTGAGGTTCTCTTCTGGGCCGAGCACCCTGGGCAGAGTAGCCAGCACCATCAAAGGCTTCCGGACAGGTGTCGCTTTGTCTGCCTTGCCATAAGCACCATCATATCCTGCAACGACCATCGTTTTCACCGAGCCAATATATTGTGGCATGATGAACCGGTGTTCATTGCTTCCGCCATCTACCGTGAATGGCCCGAGGAATTTTACAACAGGTTTAAAGCGATTGGACTTTGCATCATCTTCTTTGCTGGCGGCCATCATATCACCGCCAATGGCAAGCAATCTTTCAACCCTTCCTCCAAAAGCACCCATGACCGCATCGTAAACGTCCCATGTTTTCACCCCCAATGCTTCCTTTGCATAAAAGTGAGACCATGCCTCCGGAGTTTTATAACGGGTAATGTCGAGCAGTCCCTCATCCACCATGGCCAGGGTGTAAGTCATCTTTCTATTTGATTGTTCCGAAATCTTGATGACAACTTCCTGCCCCGGCTCAAGTACATCGGGCATTGCGATCACGGGATTTAAATGAGTCGACGGATCTTCCACTGAGATTGGAATCACACCATACATCCTGATTGGCAGATCATTTACTGTTTGTGAATGAGGTTGAAGCAAGGTGACGCCTACAAAAATATTAGGAGTCATCGCAGCCTTGATATCAAAACTAAATTTATTGTCACCTTTTTTTGTTTCGAGCCAATAGGTTTCAATCACGCGACTGCCACTCTCAATGCTGATGAGCGCCCGCCCATTGTCGCTGCCAGGGATTATCAGATTGGCCTTTTCACCAATATTATAAGAGGGCTTATCAGAAGCAAAAGCAAGCATCGCCGCGCCTTGCGATTCATTGCGTGCCCTTCCTGCCCACCCTGGCCAATCGATGTACACCACTTTGGCGGTGCTGTGGCCCGAGACAGGGTCAGTCGCCCGAACAAGATACCTTCCCCATTCAGGGTATTTGATTTTGAAATTCCAGGAGCCCTTTCCATTCACAGTCTTTATCCGGCCGGTTGAAATGGGTGTAGCATTATTGGCTGTTATGTAGTTGGCATTGCCTTCCGAATTATCCCACCACCAACGCCACTCCAGTTTGGAGATAGTCATCTCTATATTATCACGCTTCACTCCGTTGCCATCGGCATCCAATGTCACAATATCTACACGATGGATTGTGTCTGTGAGCAACATGCCGCGGGCCTTATCACCTTCGGGAAGACGAATTCCGGTAAAAGACTTATAAGGGTAAAAAGGAAGGCTGAAGCGGTCGATGCTAAAGTTGCCGCTCTCTTCAAATACTTTGCCCCGGAAAATGGCATTCAGCATTCCGGCAGGGTTCCCTTCAACTTCCAGTGATGTATTGATCTTTGCATTGCCCTCCTCATCTGTATATCCTTCAAAAATTGGTTTTGCTTCTGCGCCAATATCTTTGGCAGGATCATCAAACGTGTATTCAGGATATTTAGCAAACTTAGTTTCAGCTTTTGTCAACAGTACTTCGAACTCAGCTTTCAGGTTCCTTCCTGGAGAGCCAGCCAGCCAAGTCACATGCAACGTCCCCGAAATATTATTATCTTCTGACGTTATCTTTTCCTTCCCAAAATCAAGGTTGATTTTTAGTCGATTGGGTTTGATGGTTTCGATCTTTACGGTCTGAGAAAATTGGGCCCCTCCTATTTTTACCCGGGCCGTCCAGTTGCCAGTGGGAGCATCACTGGATGTGGCTGTGGCAAATTTGTAAAAGCCATTTTCAGACGCAGACTTCACCAGCCTTTGTGTAACCTGGCCTTGTGGGTTTTGTAACTCCATCACCACCGGGTGTGTAGGAGGAAGGAGTTTTAATCTATCTTCTAACAAAAATGTGAGGTACAATGAGTCGCCAGGTCGCCATACACCACGCTCACCATAAATCAACCCTTTTAAACCGTTGTCAACCTTTTCTCCTCCAACATCAAAATTGCTGAGGGAAAGTGATTCACCATCCTGTAATTTAAGATATCCCCGCTGGGCGCCGCTCTTCGCGATGAGGGCAAATGGAGATTGAGTAGTGCTAAGGATTGCTTTCCCTTCTGCGCCTGTACTCGCCGCGCCGATCAGTTGTTGCTGAAAATCATATAACTCAATCCGGACACCACTTTGCGGTAGCGTCGTCCTTAAGTCATTTACAAATACGATTGTGTTTCCATCACCACCGCGTTTTGCTATGATGCCAAGATCAGAAGCAATCACATTGCGCTTGATGTTTCTGTTGCCTGTATAATAAGATGAGTGGCAGGGGTTGTCGCGCTGTTCCCAATCATAGTCTTCGTTGTAATAATTCTCCTCATATGAATCCCAGGCGCTATCTTCATTCGGCGACTGCGCCCAATCTTCTTCCATGGATGGAACGTCATCCGTTAAACTTTCAGCCCCTTCGAGACATGCATAGACGGAGTATGCTTTCTTAAAACCTACCCGCACCTGATAAATCGCTCCGGGTTCTGTATTGATATATTGAGAAAGGTCAAGTGTATAACGGCTCCACTTTCCCAGATCGGTCGCTCCGGAATTTTCGAGCGACACCATCTTCTTCACCAGAGGTTTGCCCACCCTCCGAAGTTCGGAGTTACCTTCGAAATCATTCACCTGGAGAAATTGCAGGACATTATTTTCAAGAATTTTGATGATCTGAATATCAACGGCCTTCAGATTCACCGCTTCAAAGGGGAGAATCAATCCGTCGGTTGAAGGCAAAATATTTCCTTTTCCAATAAATCGTACGGCAGGAGCTACCTGCTCAAACGTTACATTGAATGAACTTCCCAAGGGCATCCGATAGTTCAACACATTTTTGATACCCGCCTCCATAGTAAGTGTTTTGGACCCCGTCTGCCGTATAGGAGGAAAGATGTGTATCTCATTATCTTTGATTTCAAAATCGAGGGACTCATTGTCCGAAATGGAGATCAATCCAGCGAGGTTTTGTTTCTCACTGAGTGGATCAGAGAACTGCACCACAACATGTTGGTTGGGGCTTTGCTCTACTTTTACCTGAGTCACCTTAAAATCACTGAGTGCCGGAATATCAACATCACGGCGGTCGGTTTGATCTATCCCGAGGACTGATCCACTGACGGCCAGTATTACCAAACTTGGATTATCTCGGCGGGCAACGTCTTCCACTGTGAATGCGTGGTGCTTGCCTTCCCCACTATGAGCCCAACTTAGCGTCAAGCCCTTACCATCCTGTTGGGCCGACAAAGATGTTTCCACAGCCGCGCTTTCCGCAAAGTCGGCTGTCAGGAGGATTCCTTCGATCTTCTGCCGCTTTAAGTCTGTTTTGACGTAAGGCTTTATGTTTTCAACCGTCAATTCAAAATTCTGTGGCATGACCTGAAAAGCGTACTCGAATGTGCTCAACGGTTTGGGCACTTCCAGCAATTGCGATAACGCAAATTGGGTTTCATATACCTGGCCGGATATTAAGTGTGCCTGGGGACGGAACTCTACTGTATGCAGGTCAAGCCAAACGGTAGTGCCTTTTATTGAGGGACTGAAATCAAAAAGTTTGATGGAAGTCTCACCCAATGCTGTAGAGTCAATAACTTCCTTCGACAGCACAATTTTAATGGGTGACCCTGAACTCACCACTCCGGCGGTGTAGGAAGAAATGTATTCACCGAAGGCAGGATTTATGGTGCTTGTCGGAGGGCCAACACTCCTGGCATTATTAAAGTAGAGAACGCCAGCCAACACAATCGCAGCAGCAACCGTGCCGATGGCCATCTTTTTCCAGAGAATGTTCTTCATTGGGGGTAAATTTCTTAGTGGAGATTAATATCGGAACCCCTAAATTAAGAATCAAAGGCCTCACTAATTTACAAAAGATGTAGAAATGATTCTTTTAGTCCGTTATCAACATCTTACGTGTTGCTTTCTTGTTTCCGTTGATCAGGCGATAAAAATAGATGCCCGCAGAAACACCCGATCGATTGAAGAGCACCGAATGTTTTCCTTCAGGATAATTTCCCTTTGCGAGTGTATCCACCAGCCTACCCTGCGCATCGAGCAACAGGATGGTGGCATCCGTTCCATCAGAATAGAAATCGATGGTAGTTGTGCTGCGCACAGGGTTAGGATAGTTTTGACCCAATGCTTCATCATGTGTGTTTTCAACAAGACCGGTCACCGTTGATTTTCTAAAAACCGCAGGAGTGTTTTGGAAACTTTGCAACAAGACGTTGGTCATCAGTGTGGGGTCAAGCTCAAACCAGTCCGACAGCACGGAGGCATAAAGAGATCGATAGTCAATTTGCATCGCAAGATTATCGTTGGAAGTCACGTTGGCTCCTATGACTGGGTTATTACCAATGACGCCAGGATTCACAGCATATCCAAAGGCCATCACCGGGGCAGAAGTTCCATGGTCTGTACCGCCGCTTCCATTGGATACAATCCTTCTGCCAAATTCAGAAAAGGTCATGGCGGCTACGCGTTTATCAATCTTCAGCAACTTGCAATCATCAAAAAATGCATTGACTGCATCAGAGAGTTTTTGGAGCAAGGTAGCATGGGTGCCGATGGCATGGTTTGTGGAGTCAGCTTGTCCAGCGTGTGTATCAAATCCGCCCATACTCACGACATACAATGGTGTTTGCAAACCACCTGCAATAAGCCGTGCAACAATTTTAAGTTGGGTTGATAGAGTATTGCCATCTCCATAAAGCGTAGAAATATTGTTAGCATTGGATGCCGCTGCCTTAATGACACCCGTGTACTGTTGAGTCTGTTGTGCAACATACCTGATGAACGTCAGCTCGTGACCAGAAGGCGTATTGGGTGCCGGATCCACCGTGCCGTTAATGATATTATAAAAACTGTTGATGTCTGAAATGGCCATCCCCATACTTCCCTTTGGTCCCTGGCATACCGTCGATACTCCGGTGCCAATTTGAATCGCCAAAGGATCAGGCATCGAAGTATTTGGATATCCTATTGGGAACCCAGGATATGTTGCGCTTAGATACCTCCCCAGCCATCCCGTGTCAAGATACTGGTTGGAGGCAGAGCCGGTAAGCCAGATGTCAGTAGCCCGAAAGTGCGATAGATCCGGATTGGGGTAACTAACTCCCTGAATGATGTTGACGTAGCCGTTGTCATACATGTTTCGAATCTTCGACATGGCCGGGTGTAATCCCGTTGCTTTTCCTGTATTGCTGAGTGAGAGCACACCGGTTTCCGGAATCAATATGTTGGAACGCTTTGTTGAAAGTACCGAATACTGGTCAAGCGGGATGACCGTATTGAGCCCATCGTTTCCACCATTGAGTTGAATCAACACCAACACCCTGCCGGAAGCTGCTGCGCTTCTTGCAATAATATCTAACAGCGGATTTGAAGCATAGGTGCTGATGGGCCAACCACCCAACATCGTTGCCAACGTTGCCCCACCTCCTATTTTAAGAAATTCCTTTCGTTTCATGATCAGGCGAGTTGATGTTCAGCCAAGCGCGTGATTTCAAGCAACACAGAATTAAGGCGGCCACGCAAAATGTTTTCATCGGCTGTGCTCAGACTTCCGAAATAATTAACCCAGGCGATGGTCCAATAGGAATTTGAAGCTTGATTTGAAAGCAAAATACTTTTTAAACTCGTCTTCTTTGTGGCAGACAACGGCACTGCCAGCAGCAGCTCGACAAAGAAGTCAACGAGCACATCCGGATCTTCTGGCTTGGAGCATTGTTTCGCAAAAGCGATTGCATCAATCTTGATGTTGGTGTTTCCGGTGTTGAAACCATTGGTGAGCAAAGTATCGGTAAATATTAATCGCTTGGGGAGCGTGTTAGAGTTGATCCATGTCTCGTAATATTCCGGAAATTGATGAAACGCCGGCCACCCTGCCACATTGGGCGGATCTCCCAGGTCCAGCGCCAGAATCTGGCCATAATTTCTGATATAGTTATAAACTTTGTAGCGATTTTCAACAGACATCGCGGCTGGGATCGGTATGCCAAAGGTCTTAAAAGTTCCCGCCATGAAGTCAAGCGGTGTTTTGATATAACAGCCTTGATTGAGCGTATCAAAAAAATGTGCACTTTTTAGAAGTTGCCGAACAACGGGTTTGATTTCAAAGTTATTCGTGGTGAGTGTTTCCGCCAAAGGGGTGATGATGGTACTTTCTACGTTTGCATCAATTGCATAGTAAACGAAGAACCTGTAGAGCTTCCTGCAAATATGTTTGGCGGCTTCTACCTTCTTGAATATCATATCAATTAAAGCATCTGTCTCCAATGCTCCGTCGGCCCCAGCCTGATATTTGACAATAGTATTACTGTAGAAAGAAGAAAATTGTTTGTCACCCGTGCTGTGTTGTTTGGAATCGAAAAGCGAAGTAAAGCCACTAGTTCTCCACCCCGTCAGCACTTTTGCGGCTGCTGCCACGTCTGCGTCTGTATAGTTCGGTGAGTTAGTGGTACCCAATGTAAATAACTCCTGAAGTTCGCGGGCATAATTCTCATCTGGTGAACTTGCAGTGTTCTTGTCACCATT
>JAYVRH010000119.1:0-7799 GCA_043776495.1 Cyclobacteriaceae bacterium | reverse complement strand
AGATGTAGTAAGTGCTAAAGTGCTAACCTTGGTTTACCGAATTTAATCACTTTCGTACTTAAACACTCTAACACTCCAACACGCTAACACTTTCGCACTTCAAAACAGCCATTGAACAAGCGTTAACGACAACACAACGATGATCACCAGGCAGCAGAGATTTAATAAGAGCCCAGTCTTTATCATGTCCTTCATCTTGATATAACCACTGGCAAAGAGTACAGCATTGGGAGGTGTGGAGATTGGCATCATGAATGCACAACTGGCGGCAAACGTCACTGGCATTGCCAACCAGATTGGGTTGATCTGAAATCCATCCGCGATGCCGAATACGACGGGCACAAAAATTGTCACCAGCGCCACATTGCTCATCAATTCAGTAAGCCCCATGGAAATGGCCGTCAGAGACAAAACCAAAACACTCGTGTTGATGCCGTTTTGTTGCGAGAAGTAGTTTCCTACGATTTGTACCAGGCCTGATTTCTCCATTCCATCTGCGAGACAAAGCCCTCCGCCAAAGAGCAAAAGGATGCCCCATGGTAATTCCTTCATATCACTCCAGTCGAGAAGGAATTTTTGATTCTTTAGATCTACCGGCAGCAGAAACATTAGCATGCCACCCGCCATGGCGATGGTGGTGTCGTCCAGCAGGTTCCGGCCAATAATTACATTGAGGTTTTGACGAAAAATCCAAAAGAAACAGGTGACAGAGAATACAGCAAGCACGAGTTTCTCTTCTTTTGAAAGCTTGCCCAATCCGAGCAGCTTGCGGTGTATCAACTCTTTCGATCCTTCAATGGAAGGAAGGTTATTTCTAAACAAGACCCGCGTAATGATCAGGTAACATGCGGTGAGCGCCAACAGCATGAGCGGTATCCCCACCATCATCCACCGTGTGAAGCTGACGTCGAGGTTGTAAAACCGTTTCATAAATCCAACCATTACCACATTGGGTGGGGTCCCGATGATGGTGGCCATGCCCCCGATGCTGGCTGCATAAGCGATGGCGAGCATGAGGCCTGTAGCAAATTTCTTGAAGCGTGGATCATCTTGTTGTCCAGTCTCTTTGGCCAAAAGAGAAGTGACCGAAGCAGCTATGGGCAGCATCATAATCGCAGTGGCCGTGTTGCTGATCCACATACTGATCAAGGCCGTGGAAAGCATGAATCCCAGAATGATCCCATCGCCGCTGGTTCCCGTAAGCCGTATGAGACTCAGAGCGATGCGCTGGTGAAGGTTATGCCTTTCTAATCCGAGGGCCAGGATGAACCCACCCATAAACAGGAATATGACTGGGTCTCCGTAAGGAGCTGAGGCCTCTCTAGCAGTTGAGACACCCAACAATGGAAAAACGACCATCGGCAAAAGAGCACTCACCGGTATGGGCATGGCTTCTGTTGCCCACCAAGTTACCATCCAGGCTCCCAGAGCCAATACAATGATACTTTTTTCTGTGAGGATCCCCGGACTGACGATGAAGAATATCAGGCAAAAAAAGACAGGCCCAAGCACCAGCCCAACAAGTTTGGTTTTACTCAGAAGATCGTTCACAAGTTTGTGTTTTCACAAGCAAGATAATGGATCGGTGATGGTGTGCAAAGAAAATGTAATATGAAGTAGGATCATGTTGTTAGTAAATGACACGCATTCAACAGAGAAAGTTGACAATTGACAAAAAAACAGTTGACAATACTCTAAGGACCATGAGACGAGATATCTTCGTTGTGAATGTTTGTCAACTGCCCATTGTCAACCTGTCTGCCGACAGGCAGATTGTCAACTCTCTATCCCCCGATCAGCTCCTTCGCATTTTCTCTGGCCAGGTTGGAGGGCTTTGCGCCACCGATCATTTTAGCAATTTCTTCAACGCGCTCTTCCTTGTTCAACAACCTGATTTCACTCACGGTTTTCTTGCTGGAACTATCTTTATAGACCAGGAAATGTTGATGGGCTCGCGCTGCTATTTGAGGAAGATGGCTGATGGTTATTAACTGATGACGTTGTGCCATCGCTTCCATCATTTTCCCTAGTTGCATGGCGATCTCTCCTGAGACACCCGTATCAATTTCATCCAGCACAAGGGTAGGTAACGCGGTCTTATCCGCCATGACATACTTAACGCAAAACATGAGTCTCGAAAATTCACCACCCGACGCTACTTCTTCCAGCGCGCGGGGTGCAATTCCTTTATTCGCACTGAAAAGAATTTCTACGAGATCAGCACCCGTTGGCCCGGGATCTATTTTCTTTGATTCGATCTTAAGGTTTGCATCCGGGATACCAAGTTGGCGAAGTAATTTTACAAGTTCTTTAGATAACGGTGAGAATACTTTTTCACGTGAGGCACTAAGCTTTTCGGTACAACTTAAAAGTTGTTTTCTAGCTTCTTCAAATTGAAGTTTAGCCAATCTAAGATCTTCGTCTAGGTTGGTTGTCTTTTGTGCCTGAGCTTCGAAAGTTTCCAGCAGCTTCAACAGTCCACTGATGTCATGGGTCCGATGCTTTTGCATCAAACCATAAATCATATCGAGTCTCCCTTGAATTTCTTTTGTTTTCCTGGGGTCAAACTCAATCTCCTCCTCTTCTTTCTCAACCTCATCCAGAATATCATTCAATTCCAGCCTAAGGCTCTCGAGCCGCACGGCTAATTGATCGTAATGGCTTGAATAAGATCTCACTGGATGAAGCAGGCTCATCGCCTCCGACAATACGGTCAGCACGGAGGTTTCCGCACGGCCCAGTATGGTGAGCAATTGGTTCAGCCGAGTCTTAATATCTTCGCCGTGTTCACTGATTTTAAGATTTGATTCTAAAGCTTCCTGTTCATTTTCGACAAGAGAAGCTTTTTGAAGTTCGTCCAACTGAAATTTAATGAAGTCATATTCACTTTTTAACCTTCCCGATTCAGCCTGCAGGTCGTCAAATGATTTTTTTGCTTTCAGGAAATGCTTCCATACCTGTTGGTATTCTGAAAGCAGAGCATTGTGAGCTCCGAAGCTGTCAATCAATGACAACTGGAAACGATGGCTGCCGAGCTCGAGCGTTTCGTGTTGCGAGTGAACATCCATTAGAGCACTTCCGATCTTACGCATGACATCCAGTGTCACCGGAGTGTCATTGATAAATGCCCGACTTTTTCCGCTGGGGCTTATCTCTCTGCGAATCACAGTTTGATCGTGGTAATCGAGATTCTGCTCTTCAAAGAGATTTTCGAGGCGGTAGGATTTGATATCAAAAGTCCCTTCGGTTACGCATTTCTCCGATTCGTCCCAAAGTACTTTGGTGTCGGCACGGTGGCCCAATAAAAGGCCTATGGCCCCCAGCATGATTGACTTGCCTGCGCCAGTTTCGCCAGTGATGACCGTCAGCTGAGCCGATGGGTTCATCTCTAAATGACGGATCAATGCGTAGTTCTTAATAGTCAGCTGTATGAGCATATCTGACCAAAATTAGCAAGGGAATTTAATTTGCCGAGATAATCTTTTGGTAGATGTTACGCTTAGCGTCCACAGCCGTGAGGATGTCATAGGCTTCGCGCCGTACATTTAGACTTCCCTCGCCGAAAACATTGACCAATTCATTAGATTTAGCGTCAAAGAAGGCGATCACGAAAATTGAATTGGGGTAAATTTGCCAGACTGTTTTAACACTTTTCAGTACGTTCAAAATTATTTGACGGCTGTCGTCTGGGGTTTTATCAAAGGTGTCCAGAGCGAGGCGGTGGTATTTGTAGTTGTTTTTTCGCAGTTCTATCATCTGGGGATTGTTGATGTTCTCAATTAGATTGTAGCGGTTCCGGTTGCTGCCGATGGATTGCCACCCTGGCCGGTTTGAGGATTGGGCATTGTTCACCACCATCAACGCTTTTTGGAAATAAGGATCTCCGCCTTTTTCGCTGAATGAGTCAGCATCCATGCCATTGATCACGTAGGCGTAATAGGCAAGCATGGAGGTGAGGTTATTGATGTAGGAGTTGTCGTTGTACTCGAGCGGCTGGGATTCGATGTACTCAAACTCCCACTCCCTGTCAGCGAAGTTTAGAAGGACAGTTTCATAATTCGTATTATAAATAGGTCTTGCGACGGTAATTTGTGCGCTCGCGGAAAAAAAGCCAATGGATGGCGTCCCTTTGCTTAGATTGAGAAAAATGCTGCAGTTGATGCGTTCATGATTTTTGTAAGTGTCGGTCGTCCATTTTCGAGTATTCATGAAGATGGCAATAGCGCGTTCCATGTCTTTGAAAACATTCCGGTCGGTGGTCTGAATCTGATCTGAATTGATGGTCACCTTGCAGTTAAGCTCCTGGCAAATTGCGGGGGTAGCGCCCACTATGAATAATATGACTGCCAGTATTCTAGTCATGCTGTGTTGAGATGATGGTGTGCACAATGTCTTTTGCAACTTCCATTTTGCTTTTCAAAGGAAATTCATGGGAGCCATCCTTTCCTATGATCTCTATCTTGTTGGTGTCATAGCCAAAGCCAGCACCTGCATGGTTGAGTGAATTCAGAACGATAAAGTCAAAGTTCTTTGCGACAAGTTTTTTTTCTGCATTATTTTTTTCGTTTTCTGTCTCTAGGGCAAATCCGACAATGATCTGACCATTCTTTTTCATTTTACCAAGTTCCGCTGCGATGTCGTGCGTTTTGGTAAGTTCGAGGATGAGGTTGCCTTCTGTCTTCTTAATTTTCTGGTCAGCCTTCTTCAATGGTTTATAATCGGCCACTGCCGCCGAAAGAATCGTGATGTCAGCGGTTGGGAATAACTGGTGACATTTGTCAAACATTTCTTCTGCTGATGTAACAGGATGGAGGATAATTCCACTTTTAGTTGTGTGCTCATGAGTGGGTCCTGATACCAGGTCAACAAGTGCCCCTTCTTGTGCTAATGCTTCGGCAATGGCGAATCCCATTTTTCCGCTCGAATGGTTTCCTATAAAACGAACAGGATCGATCGGTTCGTATGTGGGCCCGGCTGTAACGAGGGCCTTTTTACCAGTCAGCTTTTTTTTTGGGGAAAAGAGACTTTCCAATTGGGCAATGATCTCTTCCGGCTCAGCCATGCGTCCGTGACCGACAAGTCCTGAAGCGAGTTCGCCGAAAGCAGGTTCGATGATGCGGCTACCAAATTTTTCGAGCGTGGCAAGGCTGATCCGTGTCGCTGGATGCTGCAGCATATCGAGGTCCATGGCGGGCGCAAACAAAACCGGGCATCGGGCTGATAAATAGGTTGCGAGTAATAAGTTATCGCAAATGCCGTGGGCCATCTTGGCAAGCGTATTGGCACTGGCGGGCGCAATGACCATCACGTCGGCCCACAGGGCAAGGTCAACATGATTATTCCATTCTCCGGTCTCGTTTTTCTGAAATCGAATGAGAACCGGACTCTTGGAAAGTGTGGATAAAGTTAACGGCGTAATAAAATCAAGCGCAGAAGGAGTCATGATCACCCTCACCTCTGCCCCTTGTCTGATGAGCAGACGTGTGAGGTGAGCTGCTTTATACGCAGCGATGCTACCTGTAACTCCCAGCAAGATTTTCTTGCCCTGCAGCATATCAGAGTTCTGTCTTCACCTCTTCAGAACGCTTGCGATACATAATTTTACCATCAAGGAATTCTTCCAGCGAAGTTGTTGTTGGCTTGGGCAGGCGCTCATAGAATTTAGAGATCTCAATCTGCTCGCGGTTTTCGAATACTTCTTCAAGGTTATCAACAGTAGTGGCGAATTCAGCCAATTTATTGTTAAGCTCTTCTTTGATGTTGATTGCGATCTGACGCGCACGCTTTGAAATGACAACTACAGATTCGTACACATTCCCCGTGTGTGCCGCAATTTTGTCAATATCGCGTGTAATAATGGAAGGTTGATTGGCCATGGTCTTATGAATTTTTGTTGGTTTTTAACGCTTTTAATTTATTGAGTTGATTCAGACTATCCGAATACATTTTTTCAGCATCTTTTAAGAAGCTGCTGTTGGGAAAATTGTCTACAAGTTCCTGATAATAATTCACGACAAGCGAAAATCGCTCTATCTGAAATGACTGGAAACTCTGGATCGCAAATTTGTACTCCGCAACGACCTTGAGATAAGAGGCTTCCTCCAGGTATTTTGAGTCAGGAAAACTCTTCTTGAAATTATCGAAGGCAATGACGGATGCTTTATACATTTTAATTTTATAGTACTGCTTAGCGTTCTCAAACCCCTTTTTCTCCAGTTTCAATTGACTGGTGGTGATGACTTCTACGGCCTTCTCCTGAAATTTGCTATCGGGATACTGGTTCAGGAATGTTTGCATGGCATCCATCGCTTGAATAGAATTCTTTTGATCCAGGTTGGTATCAGGCGAAGCAACATAGAGTGAATACGCGTACATGAAGGAGGCTTCTTGTGCTAAAGGACTACGTCCATAAGTTTCGTAAAACGCCTTGAACTGATTCGATGCCAGCAGATAGGTCTTCTCATAATACTGGCAGTAGGCAAGATAGAACTCCACTTTTTCTCCTTCTGGCAAACCTCTCACAGTGGGCAAAATTTCCTCGAATAGAATGGCTGTACGGTAATAATCCTTCTTGTTATAGTAATTGAGCCCTGCGTCATATTTGATACGCCAATCTTCACTTTTCTGAATCTTGCGAAATTTGCTGCAAGAAGTCACCGAAAGGAGACAAATCGCGATCCAAATAGAAAAAAGCAGTTTTCGAGTCATAAAAGAAGGCCGCAAATATACAATTCAGCCTCACATATTGGAAACTCAATAAAAACCGACCTGCAAAACGATTATTTTCTTACCACGAGCTTGCGGGTAAGCACTCCAACGTTATCCAGATAGACTGTGTAAAAATAAACCCCGGATGTAAGTTCTTCCGCCTGGATTTTCACTTTAGTTTCAAACGCGGACAAGTCATAATGGCCAACCGGGCTGCCTAAAATGTTATGGATTACAACCTTTGCCTTCAGCATTTCATTGTAAATCCGATAGTCTATCGATGCTTGATCTACTACTGGATTAGGGTAAATGTCATGGACGGTGATGTCCTTTGATTGAAAAACAAGGGATTTTGCTGGTTTTTCATCCACAGAGACCGAAAAGGCGTGCTCTATTCCCAGCGCGGGATTCCCTCGAGGGAAAACTTCAAAACGGAGAGAATTCATCGTAGTAACAAACCCTGTTTCCACCGTGAAGAACAGATTGTTTATGGTTTCACCAGGTTCTATCTTCTTTGAGAATTGGTCCAGACCAGGATCCAGGCATGCCTCCCCGAGGCAGAAATACCCTTTTTGGTTTGATCCAAGGTCACTTTGGGCTTTCCTGACAATAAAAAACTGGGCCTTTTCCGAGGTATTTTTTATCCTTATTGGGATGCGAATTGTTTGTCCCAGGTCTGCCTGATAAATTTCCTGGCGGTCGGCCCATTCAAAGCTTTGCGCCAATCCCTGCAGGCCTGAGGCCAAAGACACAAGAATGAGTACCAGCGTTTTCATGAATGTGACACTATGAGTCAAGGGAAATATACCGCAAAGGTGAATGAACTCAAAGGAAATTCTGAAATAAGTGTGTTAACAATACAATAATTTTACGAAGGCCCCGTTGCAATTTCCCAGTTTACTTCGCCACTTGAACCACCTGACTCCTGGTGGGCCGGTCAGCCCCTCGCCACTTAAAACCCTTAAGTATGGTGGCTTCTTCTTTGAGTTCATGTGGAGGGGTGAATGAAGCATCTGGCTTAACATAAAAACTGATATTGTTGATCTTGCCTTCCAAAAAGTTGATCTTCATGTTGCTACACTGGATTTTAT
>JAYVRH010000118.1:0-2388 GCA_043776495.1 Cyclobacteriaceae bacterium | reverse complement strand
TGCTGTAAAATTGCTCGAGCTTTGATTTTTTGTGGCCTAGTTCGTGCGCCACGGTGATGCCAATGCCACCGGTAAACAAACTAAAGCCAATGATAAAGCTAGCCCATTCCAATGGAGTTGTCAGTTTCCCCAAGGTAACGGCATAAGCTCCCCAAACGACAATGGCAACTTGAACAAACGTCCAGATATAGGTAACAAAACGATAATAGAATGCTTCACTCACCAGACTGACATCCTCTTCCGCAACGTTTTGTTTATCCAACCCCACATAGTGATCAACAGAAGTAATGATGACAAACACGAAAACAAGTGGAAGTAAATTCCACCATCCGCCTGCGTAAAACCCGACCACCACCAGCGAAGGAATGATAAACGCGGTAAAGAACCCTATTTTCTTAAAAAACCTCACTTCATAAAAATGCGAAAAAAGTTTTAATTGTTCAATATCGTGTATCGTGCACAAATGAGCCGGGTTGCAAATCCGGTCAGCACGCTCGTTTCTAAAGCCTCAATCACAAACAAAACACCTTGGTCAGATGTGTTTAGATTCGGCCGTAGCTGCCTAGATTGCACCCCAATTAACAAATCAGACTCATGACTAAAACAAAAATTACTGTTAACAACAACGGTTCTCTAAAGATAGAGGGCGACTTTGAAATTGTGGATGTGCAAGGTGGCGTCTACGGGCTGCAGGGAAGGACCGTCCTTTCATTGTGCCGCTGCGGCCGGTCAGCGAACAAGCCTTTTTGTGATGGCTCGCATAAGGAAAGCTTTCAACACGAGGCTAAGGCTTTTGATCTGCCGCCAAAGAAAGTGTAGTTTTTAGTTCTTCGAAGGATCGAAATGAAAAAGGTTGTTCGCACCATCTTAATATTATTCATTGGTCTTTACTTCTTCATTCACTTCTTTTCTTCATTGGAAGAAGTACCAACTTCGCCGGCGGAATTTGTGGAGGACGACTTCGACCATGCCGATACACTTGAAAATGAGATCATCGTGACGCACAATCGTGTTTGGAGAGATGCATATGATTCAGTCATGCAGATCAAATTTTCAGTTTCTTCTTCGGCGGCCGATGATGCATTCAATTTTCGGGAAACGACAGAAGTCGAAGAGGATGGGACCGAAAAAACGTTCTGGCATAATTTGTATCTCGGACTTTACACTCACGACCAGAATAAGATGACCTCGCTTCAGGATTCCATCCTTGCTTTGGCAGGAGAGAGGGAAATTGCGCCACAGGATTTGCCTTACGCCGTGGTGTCCATGGTCCAGGACATACCCTACAATTATATTTTGTCGGATGATAGCTGCGCATTTCATACCAGCGCTCCGTGTGTTCCTTTGCAGCGATATGGGATTTTATCTCCGGTAGAATTTTTGTATTCACTTTCCGGGGATTGTGACACGCGCACGGTGTTATTGTTTTCGCTATTGAAAGACATGGGCTATGACCCCATTATCGTCAACAGCAATGAATATCACCACTCCATGCTCGCGATTGATCTACCGACCGAAGGAGATTATTTCACGCATAAAGGCAGGAAGTTTTACTTTTGGGAAACCACTGCCACGGGTTGGATGCCGGGGATGCTTCCGCCTGACATGAGCAACAAAGATTACTGGACCATAATTCTCGACTATGAACTTCAAGCTGACCCTTCTCGCAGTTATTGAAATCCTCACGGCATTAAGCCTGGGCGTTGCCATCATGGCAACCACTTACCTTTTGCTGAAATACATCGGTAAGAAAAGATATGACATTAACCAAAACAATCAGGCCTTTGGCATCTTCATGGCAAGCGTGCTCTTTTCGGTAGGATACATGGTGAGTGGCGTCATCCAACCGCTGCTTTCTCTTTTCAGAATTCTATCAACGCGCGACAACAGCACTTTGCACCTGGCGTTTTCCTTTATCGGTTATGGAGCCATCTATATTCTAATGGCCTACGTGGCGGCCCTTTCAATATGTCTTTTGGGAATCCTGATTTATAATTACATAACGCCAATTGATGAAATTGCTGAATTGAAGAACAACAACATTGCAGTAGCTCTGGTGGTGGGAAGCATATTGATCACGTTCAGCATGATGTCCCACGATGGTGTTGTACTCCTGATTGAGTCATTCATTCCGTATCCGGAAATGTATCCTAAGTGATTTCGGGAGAACGCTGGTCGACATTTGCCATGTCGACCGGAACAATGGATGATCTAAATTCGGAGTTCGGATTCTAAATCTGCATCCTCCACCCTTGCGGAGGAGATTAAGCGCTATGGCGCGGCGCTTGCGAGGCTGTGTGAAAATCAAAATTTCTCCACTATTAGATCGGATAAAGTAACTCATCATTTCAGATGGATACTTTTTTCGGAAGAGGTCTGTATAAGTTC
>JAYVRH010000117.1:0-2390 GCA_043776495.1 Cyclobacteriaceae bacterium | reverse complement strand
TCTCAGTCATTACAACCCCGGGGATTTGGTCCATACGCTCCACCTTTTCAAGTACGGCGACATAGTCGTTCACGAAAAATTGCTGACCGATTTTTACCTTGACTTCTTCCATCTTGCTCCACTCAGGCTCCGTCTCGCGGTTCATCGTTGACGATACGTGAGTATAGAGATCCTTGGTAAGCCCCCGGCTGATGTCAGGGGATGGGAGGATGCCGCCCATGCTGGGGTTGAGTTGTATTCGCGGAAAAAGAGATGCGGTTATTTTGTCCCCTTGTCTTAACTGAATCTCATAAAATATGTTTTCCGGATAAATCTCAAAAGTGTCCTTCGCATTGAATATTTTGTTGTTCTGGAAAACAATGTCATTCTTGGCAACTACTTTGTATGGATCATCTGTTGTTGAAACCTCATTGCGTTTAACGTAGCCTGTTTTATGGCGGGGCTCCAGCCTTTCACCCAGGAACTCAATATTGTAGTCCGCCATGGTGCGAGGTTCATTGATAAACAGGAGTAAGTTGTCGCGGTTGAATTCAGTTCCTTGTTCCTTGTTGTAAAGCAGACCAGTGTTATTGAGGGAGACAACTTTTGAATAACCTGCCGAAAAAAGGATGCCAATCAGTACCAAACCTACGCCTATGTGCGCGATGGCGCCACTGGATAGATTTGGATTTACCCTCCAAACATTGATCATTACTTTTACATTCGAAATGATGATATAAAATCCAGCAAATAGCAAGGCGATATACATTGGTTCTGGGCGGGCCAGGGCCATGACGATGCCAAACAGGATTAACGTAATCAATAGGGGAAGAAGAAATTCCTGTTTAAGTTTTTCCTTCTCAATTCTTTTCCACCAAAAAAATTGAGCGGTACCCGATAGCAGTGCCACGGCTACAGCAAACCACAATTGAAATTTTGAATAGAAGGCAATCTGATTTGCAGGCGGTGCCAGATTGGAATTCACACCAAAGATTTCCAACACCTTATTGTACACGGGAATTGAAGTGGGCACCAGGACCTGGAAACCCATGAGGCATAATGTGGTAGCGCCAAGAAAGATCCAGAACTCCCGTGAGTAGGTGGAAATTTCTTTTTCTGAAGATGGAATCTCTTTCCACCGGAGCGAAACCAACGCAATGGCAGCGATGGTAAAAAACAAAAGGTATAGCAGCAATTGACCTGATAGCCCCAAATCTGTAAATGAGTGAACGGAAGCGTCACCCAAAATACCGCTACGAGTGAGGAAGGTTGAGTAAAGAATAAGCACGAATACAGCAATGACAAGGATAATGGAAAGCTTAAGCGCAGTTTTACTGTTCTTATAAGTGATCATGGTATGCAACGAAGCGATGAGGATAAGCCAGGGTACATAAACGGCGTTCTCCACAGGGTCCCAGTTCCAGTAACCACCAAAGCTCAGGGTCTCATACGCCCAGTAGCCACCCATGAGGATGCCAAGGCCAAGTATCGCCCCTCCAAACAGTGTCCAGGGCAGAGCCGGTTTGATCCATTCTACATATTTTTTTTGCCACAGTCCAGCCATGCAAAACGCGAAGGGCACAAGCGTGAGGGCGAAGCCAAGAAATAGCGTCGGAGGATGGATCACCATCCAGTAATTCTGAAGGAGCGGATTTAATCCATTACCATCTTTGGGAATAAAATCTGGCTGGATTTTGAAAATAGGGTCATCCATTGCATCGCGCAGGAGGATGAATGGGGAGCTGCCGATCTTAAGACTAATCCCCGGAATCACAACTCCCAAGATCATGGAAGCCAGGAACATCTGCACAAGGGCGAAAATCGTCATAACAGGAGCTTCCCACGAGCGCTGTGTTAGCATGAGGGCGATGCCAAGCACAGCCTGCCAAAACATCCACAACAGGAAACTCCCTTCCTGACCTTCCCAGAAGCAAGAGACCATATACTGACCGGGTAGATGTAGAGAAGAATGGGCGTAGGCGTAGTGATACTCGAAATAGTGCTGGTAAATGATGGTAAACAGCGAAACGACGATTCCCAATACGGCAACGGTATGAAGAATAAATCCGGTTCGGCCATTCAAGATCCAATGCTGATGAATCGACAGATCTGATGCTGTGGTGGCTTTCCAATAGGAAAATGAGGTCACCAACGCAGTGACCAACGAGGTGATGACAAATAAGTGACCGAGGTTACCGATGAAGTAATGAAACATAGCGCAAAGTAACTAAACCTTTGCGTTCAACTTTTGTTCCTGGTATTTGGAAGGACATTTCAAAAGAATTTTGTCCGCGATAAACTGATCGCCATGGTAGCTGCCAATAACTACTACTTTCTCAGAACGGGTGAAATCAGGAGGCATCGGCTCGTTGTAGTAAACCTTCTGCTCTTTTTTGTTTTCGTCCAATAGA
>JAYVRH010000116.1:0-2391 GCA_043776495.1 Cyclobacteriaceae bacterium | reverse complement strand
TGGATAATGCTGTCAAAGAGTTGGACAAACAAAACATCTAACAAAAAGTTGTATGAATCGAAGAGAAGCGTTGTCAGCAGTTTCGCTCTTGATCGGAGGATCTGTGATAGGAGCAGAAGCTTTCCTTTCTGGTTGTGCCAAACCCATACCAAGACTGATCCTATTCCTAAATGATGTTGAGATTGCCCTTCTGGATGAAGTCGGGGAGACCATTCTTCCAACCACAGCTTCTTCTCCTGGTGCTAAGGAAGCAAGAATTGGAGAATTTATGGATTCAATTGTGGCGGATTGCTATAAGGAGGTTGAAAAGAAGATATTCAGAGATGGCCTGGCTAAACTGGAGGCAGCAAGCAAGAGTAAATATGATAATACCGGTTTCATGAGCCTGAAGCAAGAAGAAAAGCATGAATTCTTGGTGGGATTAGATTCTGAGGCCAAGAACTACAAGGAAACAAGGAAGCCTGAAGATCCTGAAATTCACTATTATTCAATGATAAAACAGCTTACCTTGTGGGGCTATTTCTCTTCCGAGATAGGTCTGACAAAAGCGCTACGGCATGTGGCAGTTCCAGGGCGTTATGAAGCTTGCATCCCCATAGCAAAAGGAGAGAAGGCGTGGGCATAATGGCATTGAGGGCAAAGCATCTCTAAATTCTTTAATGGTAATCGGACAATAGCAATGCCGGGTCAATCAATGATGTCAAATACCTAAGAAAAGGGGAGTTAAACCTTTTGAGAAGCACCCGTCATAAAGGTGAAAAGCACAATAATTTCTTTACGCAATCGATTGTGCGACCGATTGTGAAAATTTTTTCTCGCTTTATCAACGTTTTTGTTCCACAAACGGTTAATTTGCTTCGATTATTTTAACCTTGGCTTAATATATACATCAGTATTCAACCAATTCTTTCAGTATTCAACCAATTCTTTGTTACCAATTAAATCCTAAACCAATTAAATGATGAAAAAAGTTTACAACAATTTGAAGCGAAGCATGCTTCTCTTGCTGTGGCTGGCAGGCTCTCACGCACTGTTTGCACAGGAAAGAGTAGTATCAGGAACCATCAAAGATGAAAGCGGCAACGGTATGCCGGGCGTAAACGTTCTTTTAAAAGGAACGTCCAACGGTACCGCCACAGATGCTTCAGGTCAATACCGGCTGAACGTATCGGGCGACCAAAACGTATTGGTCGTATCGTTTATTGGGTATTCGACTAAAGAAGTTAGTATTGGGTCTCAGTCTTCACTTGATGTTCAAATCGTTCCAGATGTTCAGACTCTTTCTGAACTTGTGGTGACGGGTTATAGTGTTGACAAGAGAAGAGAGCTAACTGGCGCTGTATCAACTATTAAGCCTAAGGATGTACTTTTTGCACCTACGGGAAACGTTGAGCAAATGCTTCAGGGCCGAGTGGCTGGGGTAACCGTGATTACGAATGGCCAGCCTGGCACTACCAGTCAGGTCCGGGTAAGAGGTTTTGGTGCCTTTGGTGGTAACGCACCTCTTTATATCGTAGACGGTGTGCCAACGCAGGATGTTTCTTTCATAAACCCTGATGATATTGAAACAATGACAGTGCTTAAGGATGCCGCATCTGCCTCCATTTACGGAGCAAGAGCTGCTTCTGGCGTTATTGTTTACACTACAAAAAGGGGTAAGAGAAACCAGAAGTTGAACATCACATACGACGGATTATACGGTACTACGACACCTGGTACAGGTCAGTCGATGATGAATCCTACGGATTTCGCAGATTATACTTGGAAAGCTCAGATAAATACGGCTGCTGCAAATGGAACGGCACCTGTGTTTGGTCATCCTCAATTTGGTTCAGGTGCTACTCCGGTAATTCCTGATTACCTCAATGTGGGAGGAAAGGCTGGGGTTATTGGCGCAGTGGATCTTGCAGCTGAAAAACTTAAATATAATGTTGACCCAAGACTTGGATCGACTTATCAGGTTGTTGCAGCCAATAAATCAGGTACCGATTGGTACAAAGAGGTTACTCGCAATGCACCTATTTTCAGGCAGACACTCGGAATAACCGGTGGCGGTGAAAACCACAGATTCTATGTTGGCTTAAGCTCGCAGACCCAACAAGGTATCCTTAAGAATAATAATTTTGAACGCTATGCAGCACGTGTAAATACTGAATTTGACGTGTTGAAAAATTTGAGAATTGGAGAAAACCTGCAATTCACCTATAGGTCAGTGATCGGACAGGGTGGTGGAGGCGGTGGTGTTGGAGTTGCTTCTGATGAAAATGATATCTTATCAGCCTTCCGTATGCCTTCCATCATTCCGGTACGTGACGTATTTGGAGGTTATGCCGGTACTGCTGCAAAAGGGTTCAATAACCCAAGAAACCCGGTTGCCAACAGAGACCGTCA
>JAYVRH010000115.1:0-2393 GCA_043776495.1 Cyclobacteriaceae bacterium | reverse complement strand
ACTGAAATTCCATATGAAGGAATTATTGACTGACAGTGATTTCGTATTCCGTCGGTATGAGATCTTTTACCTGCTAAATATATACACCAAACGCAGGTGCGTCCTGGCCGACTCAATTTTATTTCGTCAAAACCCGTAAAGCTTAAATTCCCGCATGGTCCAGACTACCTCATAGTCAAATGGCTTTCCAGTGCGCTCGCCGTGAACAACAGATTCTGATTTTGTCAACGTCATTCTTATGAACCTGGCTTGAACTGGATCAAATCGGATGGTTGTGGAGGAACCGGTACCCACTCCTTTGGTAATTACTTTTATCCACTGCTTGCCATCCATTGACACCGATACATCATATTCCCTGGGATAGGTATGAATGGGTGGCGGTGATTCTTTTCGCCGTCCCCGGTTGATGGGCGGAGACTTGAACTGTATTTCAGTAAGTGTAGCGGAAGCCGGAAGTTCTATTTGATACCACATACCGGCAAGCTGTGTCGTGTCTGTGGTCCACCCTTCAAAACTAAAAGCACCCCGTGGTGAAGCCGTGCTTCCTTTGCGTGTTTTTCCGGTATTGCTGGCACTTATTTTCCATGTTGCCTTTGACTCGAGAACTTTCGGAATTGATTTCCATAGCGCATCGAATGTGTAAAGTGATGTTTGCGTTGATGTTTCTCTTCGCACCCTGGCAACATCTTCAGGTGTGACCAGCGAAGACTCGTTCTCGAAGTTGGCTCGGATGAATGAGGCTACAGAGGCGATCCACTCATCGTTGTTGTCTTTCATGGGAGCCATCATGATTCCTGCATAGTGCTCTTTCCCGATATCACCCGTCATACCATGTAAGAGGGTCTTGATGACATAATCTGGATGCGATTGAACCCTGGCCGACCCTACCAATGATGGTGCCAACAACTTCCCTGGTCCTGCAGGCGCCCCGATTCCCAATGAACCATGACAGGTAGAGCAAAGGCTGTTGAATACCTTTGAGCCTGCGTCCACTCGCTTTTTTTCATCGTCGCTGAAATTAGGACTGCTCCTTCCAAAAAACGCTGTAACAACCGGGGGATTCAAAACCTGTTTGCCCACCAGTTGTACGCCCAAAGCACTATCCGAAGCCATTACTTTCTTTACAATATTATTCGTGCCCTCGATCTTTAACAATCTTCCTGTCATCATCGCCCGCATCTTTACCTGTGTATCCTTGTCCATCATCATGTCCAGGTAATTTTTATCGAACGACTTATCACCAACTTTGTAAAGTGACTCACTTACCCACAGTGCCATCATCCGCATGCGTGGATTTGGGTCTTTCATCAACTCCTTCACAAGCGAAGATTCCAGCACTCCAATACCTTCTAGCACCCAGAGCGCATGGAACCTGGTTTCTATTTTGTTGCTTGAACGAACCACGCCAACCAATGCAGGTGCAACGGATTGATCCTGTCGCTGCACAAGTATTTGCTGCGCCATATCACGCCACCAGCCGTTGGGATGTTCCAGATGAGCAACCAATTCAGCAGAGGTTTGGTCATACATGTGCGGCTTTGTTTTATCCCGCTCCATACCATTGTAGGTAAGCCTCCATATCCTTCCCAGGCTAACTACTTTATCCAACTGATACTGTTCTATTTTTGCCCGTAAGTAAGAACCTACCGGCGTCCACTCACCTTCCTGAATGATGCCGTGATACATATCCACGATATACATCGTGCCATCGGGGGCGGTTGCCATATCCACTGGTCTGAACAATGGATCTGTGGAGCGAATAAATTCTGACTTTTCCTCTTGATACACATTGTGCAGCGTCGTCAATCCTTCACTGACCTCAGCATTAATCTGCCTGACAATACGCGCTACCGGCTCACCATAAAAATATTGACCCACCAGCGCCTTGGGTAAGCGGTGACCTCTGAATACATCATTTCCTGATGAACCCGTTACGCGGTTAAGCGTTCCTTCCGGCATCCGCACCGCACCCATTCCACCTTGCATGTCGGCCACCATAACAGGGGCGCCCCATGGAATGTCAAAACCTTCTGCAAAATTCTTTTCTACCACGTAATCACCGTAGTGAATTGGAAACTGGAAATAGGAGGGGAGACCGGTTGCACCGCCTTGAAACCATAGCTTTCCATCATCGTCGTGGGTAATGCCCCATTGAGCATAGTTCGAACCTGTTGATTCACGAACTACACCCAGTGGCGTTTCGCGAACGCGGAAAGGAATGACGGTACTGTACAACCAATTGTCCATCCCCCAATACAAGAATGCTTGCTGATGCTCTACATTTCCGGCCCTGCCAAAATTATCTGTGAAAAATTCTTTTTTATCTGCGCGACCATCGTTGTTGGTATCCGTGTATTTGTAAATAATGTCTGCATTGGATTCCATGGTGAGAA